>NZ_JAYGGZ010000019.1:0-93461 GCF_034931465.1 Anabaena sp. UHCC 0399
GAAGCTTTCATTGTTCGGGTAGACAAAACAAAGCGTTTTTCAAGCTTACCGTTATCACGCTTCAAGTAATACCAAGAAACAGTAACAGGAAACTTTAAACCAAATAGATAAACCTGTGTTTCCCCAGTGGAACACAAAGCCGTTTTAGATACCTGCAAAGCATTAGCCAAAAAAGGACTAGCGGAAATTATTTGCTTAAAAGTCAATCAACAGGCGCAGATAGATTTAGAACATCTAGAAAAAGTCTGCGGTGAAGGGGGCTTCCTTAATTTGTGTGATGGCTGCTAACAACGAAGTAGGGACAATTTACCCCATAGAAAAAATTGGCGTGATCGCCTCCTCCCACCATATCCCTTTTTTATGCGATGCATCCTAAGCCGTGGGGAAAATTCCCCTCAACTTCCAAGACTGGGGAATTACCTATCTAGCTATTTCTGGACATAAACTCTATGCACCCAAAGGTGTTGGTGCATTAGTAGTCAGAAAAAATCATCATCTCCCACCGATGATTTACGGTGGTGGACATGAACAGGGACTCAGATCAGGTACACTCAATGTCCCCGGAACCGCTGATTTAGGGGAAGCTTGCAGATTGAGAGGTTTGGAGATGGAAACAGATGAAAGTAACATTGTAATTTTGCGATCGCAAGCAACTACAAAACGTTCTACAATCAAACATTCCTAACCTAGTGGTGAATGGAGACATCAACCACCGTTTATCAGGTAACTTACATATTTCTGTCCCTGACATTCCGAATAGTGCCATCATTGCTAGAGTGCGCCACCAGTTAGCGATTTCTACAGGTGCGGCTTGTTCATCAGGTGTTGTTGCACCCTCTCACGTTCTACAAGCGATGAATCTGTCAGAGAATATAATTGAAGGTGCGTTAAGAATTGGTATTGGTAAATTTACAACTAAAGCAGAAATCAACAAAGCATCCTCTGTGATCATCAATGCAGTCAATGCAATTCATCAAATTCGATAAACAGCAATGTTACTTATTGCATAAAAATGCAGTGGCAAACCTAGCAAATGAATGAATATTAGAATTGACTTGTCCCCAGTCCCTAACTAAAAATGCCCCGCGCCGTTGCTACCAGTAGTTCCAATCAAACTAAAACCACAATCACCTCGAAACTGTGGTTACTACTGGTGGGAGTCAACCAATACCAGGATGCACAACTGCCATGTCTGCGTTACTCCGCAGTGGATTGTCAGGTATTAGCAGAAGCTTTAACAGGTGCAACTCAAGAACAATTCTTGCAAAAAGAAATTAATATTTACCATGACTTCGCTACCGAATCGCCATTGTTAGTTAATATTCGCGATCGCTTACAGCAAGTTACGACATCGGCTCAACCTACCGATACAATATTATTTTATTTTTCTGGACACGGAATATTACACCCCAATACACAACAAGCATTTTTATGTTTGGCAGATACACAAAAAGATAACTTAGAAAATACAGGTTTAGCTGTTAAAGAATTGCTAGAGTTTTTAAGTAATAGCGGTGTTCAAAATCAGATAGTTTGGCTCGATGCTTGTCATAGTGGAGGCATGACTTTACGAGGGCTAAATCCTACACCGCAATTAGTGGCAGTTTTACAACAACGCGCTGCTAAAAGTAAAGGGTTTTACGCCTTACTTTCTTGCGACACAGACCAACAATCATGGGAGTTTCCTGAACTGGGACATGGGGTATTTACTTATTATTTAATGCGGGGATTACGGGGGGATGCAGCTGATCATCAAGGAATGATTTCGGCTGATGGCTTATATCGCTACGTTTATCACCAAACACTGCAATATATAGATAAAACCAACCAACAATTAAGATTAATTAACCAACAGAAACGCGGTAAAGGCGATACAGAACTTTATAGTGAATATCCCTTACAAACACCCAAGCGGATTGTCGAAGGAGTTGGGGAGTTAATTATAGGAAAAATTCCGGCGATCGCGGAATCTATTCCCCCTAGAAAAGCATTAGTAATTGAAGGTATTATCGGCTCACAAATAGCCATAGATTTTAGTAAAGTATTGGGGAGTGCGGGAGCTTTTGAATTAGAATATTTACCTCGCACTGCTAATACAACGGCTCAAAATATCCGCGAAAGCATCAAAGAATGTTTGCGTTCTAGCAATCAAATACAGAAATATCAGACTGAAGAATCCATTACAATACTACTATATCTGCGGGGACGACTAGAAGAAACCCCCACAGGAGAAGCAGCATTAGTTTTATTAGATGATATTTGGTTGAGTCGTGCTTGGCTTAGACAACAGTTACGCCGTTCTGCGGTGACACAACAAATTATTATCTTAGATTGTCCAGTCGGGACGCATAGTGTATCGTTGCCAGACTGGATAGAAGACTTACAATTAAACTCGACTACAGGACAATGTATTATTGCGGCGACTAGTCCCAAAACCAACCCAGAATTATTTGCTCAAGCACTGATAGAGACAATAAAAGCTGCTTCTGTCTCTAATGGTTTATCAGTAGCAACTTGGATTACCCAATTACAAATTCATCTAGCAGAACAGCCGCAAATAAACGGATCTTTACCCTTGCATATTTGGCTATCAGGTACACAAGGCGTCATCGAAATTATCCCCGCAACCACTGGTACACAAAACCGTCAAAAATCCGCAGCTTTAGATTTAAAAATTTGTCCTTATCGTGGCTTGAAAGCCTTTGGCGAAGAAGATTCTCAATATTTTTACGGGAGAGAATCCTTAACTCAGCAGTTAATTGCTCACATTGCACACAAATCATTTTTAGCCTTAGTCGGTGCATCTGGTAGCGGTAAATCCTCCGTTGTCCAAGCAGGATTAATTTCTCAACTACGTTTAGGAAAACAATTACCTAATAGTGATTCCTGGTTAGTTAAAACCATCCGTCCCGGCGCACGTCCTTTGGAGGCTTTGGCGCGACGCTTGGAAACAGGGGAGCAGGGGAGCAAAGGGGACAAGGGGGACAAGGTAGAAAATTCTTCTTGGTCTTTACCTTCTATTTCCTCCTCCCCAGTCCCTAATCCCCAATCCCCCCACCTCCTCCTAGAAGCCATGCTTTACCAAGGGGTAGAAGGCTTTGTTTACTGGTTGCGTAGTCGTCCAGAGCCGATGGTTGTTTTGGTGGTTGATCAGTTTGAAGAATTATTCACCCTTGCACCGGCTGAAGATAGACAGCGATTTTTAGAATTGGTGTTGGGAGCGATAGAATACGCCTCTGATAAGTTTAAGTTGGTGGTGACTGTTAGAGCAGACTTTATCGCCGCTTGTTTGGAAGTACCCCCACTGGCTAATTTATTGCAGCAGTCTAGTGTATTAGTTCCACCGAATTTGAGTGATGATGACTACCGCCGTGTCATTATCAACCCAGCCGAACAGGTGGGGTTAAAAGTTGAGTCGGGATTGGTAGAAATTTTACTCCAGGAGTTAAACCACTCGGCGGGAGATTTACCCCTGTTGGAATTTGTCTTAGAACAGTTATGGGAATATCGCCAAGCAGGAGAATTAACCCTGACAGCCTATCAGCAACAAATTGGCGGTATTAAAGGCGCATTGGAACGCAAAGCACAGGAAGTTTACGAAAATTTAGATTCAGAAGCGAAAGAATGCGCTAGATGGATTTTTCTTTCACTGACACAGTTAGGGGAAGGGACAGAAGACACTAGACGCAGAGTAATGAAATCTGAGTTAGTTGTGAGGAAATATCCCGATGAACTAGTAGAAAGAACACTTTCGGCGTTAACTGCGGCGAAGTTGGTAGTGGTGAATTTGGAGGAAGAGGGACTGGGGATTGGGGACAAGAACACAAAGGGAGTAGGGGAAGCAGGGGAAGCAGGGGAAGAAAAATACAATGCTCACTCACTACTCAATACTCCCAACTCCCAACTCCCAACTCCCTTAGTCACCATTGAAGTAGCGCACGAAATCCTCATTCGTCACTGGTCAACGTTGCGCTGGTGGTTGGAAGAAAATCGTAGTAGACTGCGATCGCAACGTCAAATTGAACAAGCAGCAGCTCTGTGGAAACAAAATCATCAACAATCAGATTTTTTATTACACGGTGTTCGTCTAGCTGAAGCTGAAGAAATTTACGTTAAATATACAGATGAATTATCTGTTGATGTGCAAAATTTTATTGCTGCTTGTTTAGATGCTCGCCAACAACAACAATTAGAACAAAAAAAGCGACTCCGACAAGCTCAAAAAGCTATAGCTATCATTAGTGTTTTGGGAATCGCTGCTAGTGGTTTTGGCGGTTTAGCTTATGTCCAAAAACGCTCGGCGCAGTTACGAGAAATTGCCGCTTTAAATGCTTCTTCTGAGGCGTTTTTATTATCTCATCAACAATTAGAAAGTGTCATGGCTAGCGTCAAAGCTAGACGAGAACTTAAACAAGTTTTTGCTCCAACTAAAGATATACAAATCACAACAGCCGCAACTTTTCAGCAAGCTATTAATAACACTCAAGAAATTAATCGTTTCCCCGGACATAATCAACAGGTCAACAGTATAGTTTTTCATCCCAGGGGTAAAATTTTAGCTTCTGCTAGCGATGACCGCACAATCAAAATTTGGTCTACAGATGGGCGATTAATTGAAACTATCGTACATCAACAAAGATTAACTGCGATCGCTTTTAGTGTAGATGGTAAATATCTAGCTGCTGCTAGTGCGGATCATCATATAAAAATCTATAATTTTGATCCTGCTTGTTTAAACTTAAATAGCTTAAAAGACTGTACTAAACTTATCAAAAATATTATCGGACATACAGATATTGTTACTGATGTTAATTTCAGTCCAGATGGTAAAATTATTGCCACTGCCAGTTTAGATAAAACAATAAAGTTATGGCGTACAGATAACGGTAAATTAATTAATAGTTGGAATGCTCATAATGGCTGGGTAAACTCTGTTGCTTTTAGTCCAGATGGTAAAATGATTGCCTCTGGTGGTGAAGATAATTTATTAAAACTTTGGCGCACAGATAATGGCGCATTAATTCAAACTGTTCCAGGACACACTGCTCGGATTACCTGTGTTAAATTTAGCCATAATGGTAAATTTATCGCTTCTGCCAGTGGTGACAAAACTATTAAACTGTGGAATTATGAGGGGAAACTATTACAAACTCTAGCAGCGCACAATGACCAAGTTAATCACATTAATTTTAGTCCGGATAATCAAATTTTAGCTTCTGCAAGTGCTGACCGGACTATTAAACTCTGGCAATTAGATGGTAAATTACTAAAAACTATTCAAGGACATGGCGAACAAGTTAAAGATATAACATTTAGTCCAGATGGTAAATATATTGCTTCTGGTAGTAGTGATAAAACCATTAAATTTTGGCAAGTCAAAGCTGATAAAACAGATGAAGCAAACCATGTTCAAGAGGTAAAATTTACGCCTGATGGTAAAACTTTTATCTCTGGTGGTTGGGATGGTAAAGTAACTATTTGGCAACGAACGCAAATTTTGAATGCGTCACCAATAATTGAATTTACAGCCCATCAAGATATGATTCAAGCTGTGGGTATTAGTTCTGATGGTAAAATTTTAGCAACAGCCAGTGCTGATAAAACTATTAAAATTTGGCATATTCAAACACAGCAATTACTCCAAACATTAACGGGACATCAAGACAGAGTTACTAGTATTAGCTTTAGCCCAGATAACCAGATGATAGCAACAGCCAGTGCTGATAAAACTATCAAAATATGGCAACTATTAGAGGGTCAATTATTAAGCACTATCACAGGACATAATGATGAAGTAACTAGTATTGATATTAGCCCTGATGGAAAACTTTTAGCTTCCGGTAGTGCTGACAATACAGTGAAAATTTGGCAACTTACTGACGGTAAGCTACTTAAAGATTTACAGGGACACGGTTTAGCGATCGCATCTGTAAAATTCAGCCCCGATGGTAAAATATTAGCCTCCGCCAGTTGGGACAATACCATCAAACTTTGGCAAATACCAGACGGGAAGTTAATACAAACTCTCACCGGACATACAGACGGCGTAACCAGCCTCAGTTTTACACCAGATAGTCAAATCCTCACGTCGGGTAGTGCCGACAATACAATCAAATTCTGGGATATTACCAACGGTAAATTACTCACAACTTTCTCAGGACATCCAGGGAAAGTGAATAGTGTTAGTTTTAGCCCCGATGCTAAAGTCTTGGTGAGTGGTGGTGAAGATGCTGGGGTGATGCTGTGGAACTTGGATTTAGATAATTTGATGCAGCAGGGATGCTCCCGCATCAGCAATTATCTTCAGCATAACGGGAATATTAGCTCAAGCGATCGCGCTATTTGCCAATAAACCACTCATGGTTCAGCCTTGATGATTGGATTGATTCTCTACCAGAACCTAAAAAGTTAAATGTCACTGAGGGCTAATAGTCTATCAAGTTAGTTTTGACGGTTCGTAGTCAGGACTTTAGTCCTGATTTTTCTAATTTTCAACCTACCCTTCATAATTCGTAGTTCATAATTACGAATTACGAATTACGAATTACAAACTACGAATTATTTAAGGTGTTCCCACTGCGCCAGAGTAAATTAAACCCCGTTGTAAATCCATAGTAAGAATTGCCCCATCACGAATTACCTGTGTGGCTTTCTTCACACCCACAATCACAGGCACACCCAAGCGTAAACCAATCACGGCTGCGTGACTAGTAAGACTTTCATCCTCAGTAATAATCCCGCCGGCTTTGCGAATGGCATCCACATAATCAGCACCGGTGCGCGATGCCACCAAAATATCACCAGGGTTAAAGTTACTGGAATCCATACCTGTGTGAGCAACCCTAGCACGACCACTGATTGAACCTTGTCCCAGTCCAATACCCTGTCCGAGTATGGCTGTCACCACTTCAACCTTAATCAAATCTGTTGAGCCGGAAACCCCTTGGAGTGTACCAGCCGTCATCACTACCAAATCACCCTCAAACAGCAACTTATGCTCCTGAGCCACATTAATCGCGGCTTGGAATGTTTGACCAGCAGAAGGTAATTCTAATACCAGTAAAGGCTTAACTCCCCATACCATCTGTAACTGTCGTGCCACATTGACGTGGGGTGTCACTGCCAAAATCGGCGTATGAGGACGAAACTTCGATACGTTGCGAGCGGTTGCTCCAGTTTGGGTTAAGGTCATAATTGCTGCTGCTCCCAATTGTTCAGCAATTTGCCCTACAGCTTGGCTAATAGCATTGGGGATAGAACGGCGATTATCTCGCAGTTGCCGTAATTTTGCACTATTATCTTCTTCCTGCTCGATGCGTTCCGCAATGCGTGCCATTGTCGCCACTGCTTCTACAGCGTAACTACCCACAGCCGTTTCATTGGAAAGCATGACTGCATCTGTACCATCTAAAATCGCATTGGCTACGTCTGACACTTCCGCGCGAGTGGGACGAGGGTTACTCACCATGCTGTCTAACATTTGCGTAGCGGTGATGATGGGAATCCCCAAACGGTTAGCTGTGGCAATTAACCGCTTTTGTAGTATCGGTACATCTTCGGCTGGTAGTTCTACACCTAAGTCACCTCTAGCCACCATGACACCATCACATAAAGCTAGAACTGCTTCCATTTGTTCGATAGCTTCATGCTTTTCAATCTTGGCAACAACAGGTACTTGCTTACCAGTGCTGGAAATTAGCTCTTTAATTTCGATAATGTCCTGGGGGTTGCGAACAAAGGACAATGCTACCCAATCGACACCCTGGTCTAAACCGAACATCAGATCCTCTCGGTCTTTGTCGGTCATGGCTTTAATCGAAAGGTAAACACCAGGGAAGTTTACACCTTTATTGTTAGATAACTTACCAGCAACGGTGATACGACAATGTAAATCACCTTTATCGCGGTTGATATCCTCCACCACCATTTCTACTCGACCATCATCGAGGAGAATTTTTGCACCCACAGGGACTTCATCCGCCAAATAATCGTAGGTGACACAACTAATTTCTTGGCAACCAACAACTGGGCGATTTGTCAAGGTGAAGCGATCGCCTTTAGCTAAAACTATAGACCCGTTCTCAAACTTTCCTAAGCGAATTTTTGGCCCTTGCAAGTCTTGGAGAATTGCCACTGGCTGATTTAGTTCAAAAGCGGTTTGCCGAATTAGGCGAATACTACGCTGATGGTCGGCATGAGAGCCGTGGGAGAAGTTGAGCCGCAGCGTTGTTGCACCCGCTTCAATAATGGCTTTCAGCATTTCTGGGCTGCTAGTGGCGGGGCCAATTGTAGCAACAATTTTTGTCCGGCGTACAGAATCTCTTAATTGCATAGGGGCTGATTCTAGGGAGCTATTTAGTGAGTCATAGTAAGGTGAGGGGCATTTTGCAGTCACTGTTATATCTGTGACTCCAACATCGCCAGAGGTAGTAAAACTGTGGGACAGAGTAGATATCGTACACCAATCTGTGTTCCCTCTCCCTCACTGAGAGATTTTTACATCAAGCTTATTCGTTATGCGGATAGCACACCCTCATCAGCAAAGACTGGAGTCTTGTCTGGAATGATAGCGTTATTCATCCACTAATCGGTAACGATGTAGATAAATCTTGCTATACAAAACCTTATAAAAGTTTATTATTCACTAATCTTTGTCGTATATTCGTAATGATTCGATCAAAAAGGAGATAGTAATGCTCACATTGGAGGCACAGCAACCACTAAAAATCCCACCCAAGGAATTTTTAACGCCTCCTGGTGATTTTAATCCCACGATGCTGTTATTTATGTCAGCTGTGGCAATGTTGGTAGTATCTAACTTTGGTTATTGGCTTTGGCAATGGCCACATTGGCTGTGCTTTGTCATTAATACCCTAGCTTTACATTGTGCAGGTACAGTGATTCACGATGCTTGTCATCAATCTGCTCACCGCAACCGGGTAATTAATGCCATGTTAGGTCATGGTAGCGCGTTGATATTAGCTTTTGCGTTTCCTGTGTTTACGCGGGTGCATTTACAGCATCATGCCCATGTCAATCATCCCAAAGATGACCCCGATCATTACGTCTCTACAGGCGGGCCGCTATGGTTGATTGCTGTGCGGTTTTTGTATCACGAAGTATTTTTCTTTCAACGTAAATTGTGGCGAAAAAATGAACTATTAGAGTGGTTTATTAGCCGCTTGATTGTGGTGGCAATTGTTTATATTTCTGTTCAGTATGACTTTTTAGGATATATTCTCAATTTTTGGTTCATTCCCGCTTTTATCGTGGGGATAGCACTGGGGTTATTTTTTGATTATCTACCCCATCGTCCCTTTGCAGAGCGCGATCGCTGGAAAAATGCCCGCGTCTACCCAGGGAAGCTGCTCAACATCTTGATTATGGGTCAAAATTACCATCTAATTCATCATTTGTGGCCTTCTATTCCCTGGTATAATTACCAACCTGCCTACTATGTAATGAAGCCGCTTTTAGATGAGAAAGGCTGTTACCAAACTTCAGGATTGTTGCAGAAAAAAGATTTCTTTGAATTTGTTTACGACATCTTTTTAGGAATTAGATTCCATCGCCACGAAGAATAGAGTGATTATTAAAGCGATCCTGTTACCGAGACAGCAACTGATCCTACCCTGAGTGTGAACCAACCCAAAACCAGATAATTGTATCTCCGATAACTGTCCAACTGCACGATAACTTTTGCTGATGCGAGCCGAGTAAATTGGTAGCTCTAGGTGTACTTTTTTAAAACATAGACTAGGATGACTCGGATTTTGCTTGAATAGCCGGTAAGCCTCACGGGTTTGCTCCCGAACTTGATCAGGCAAATCAGCAAATGCTTGGCGAAACTGGGCGTTTATACAGGACTTCACAAGGCATCTGGATCTAGTTCTTGTGTCTTACCTGCGTGATATTCAGCCATTGCTTCGGCTGCAAGTTTAGCAAGTAAATCTGGAGAACGGGCAAAAGCTTCATCCCACTGATGTTCATCTTCTAGTTCTACCAAAATCATTGCTGCGATCGCATTCTGTTCACTCAGAGGCAATGTTTTCAGTTTTTCTATAGCTTTTTCGAGTAATTCAGTCATATTTAAAGCCACTATTCTAAACTTTTGACTCTACTACTTGCTGCGGGGCTTGTAACGCTTGGGGTAAACTCCAATCAGGACGCAGTTTCTTAGCTTCCCGTAAATAAATATGATGAATGGGTGTGGAAGTGGGTATATAGGCGTGGATTAAAAAGCGAATGCAACGCTGTAAACTACCCTCGACGTGCATTTGCTGCACATCTAGCATAGCTACATTATCCCAACCAGGCCGAGGTCTTGCGATCGCAGCTGGAAAAATTGCATCTAAGTCCCGCGTCACAGAAAAAGTCACGCTAATCATGTCTTGTGGCTGGACTTGATTTCGTCTTTCCAGTTCGTCTAGTAGTTCTGTCACCGCGCCTCGCATGGCTTCCACTGTATTGTCTGAAACGGTTGTCGCTCCACGAATAGCTTGCATTCGCCACTCCACGCCAAAATCCTCCTGAATTAGTCATTAGTCATTGCACTTCGACTAGGCTCAGTGACCAGGCTGGGTATTGGGCATTGGGCATTACAGTTAGTTCCCCTCCTCTGCTTTTCCCTGTCACCTGTCACCTGTCACCTGTCACCTGTCACCTGTCACCTGCCACCTATTCTCTTCTTTAAGGTCTATATAACCACAATGGCAAACCACTAGTAGACATTTCAAATTCTAGCCAATCAACACCTGCACCTAGTCTTGAAGAAACTTGACGACTTCCAGGTAAAATCCGACTTAACAGGGGTTTTCGTTCCTCTAGGGTATGGCAGGGTGTTTTCTCTGGATCAAGTCCAACTAACTCGGCTGTCCAACGACGGGCTTCTTCTTCTGTTCCTAGACGGTCTACTACACCCAATTCTAAGGCTTGCTGCCCGGTGAAAATCCGTCCATCAGCAAAACTTTTAACTTTTTCTACCGCTAAAGACCTTCCCTCTGCTACAGTCTGGACAAACTGCTGATAGCTGGTGTCAATCAACTCTTGTAATATGTCTTGTTCTGGGTCGGTTAGTTGCCGATCAAATGCCAAAATATCTTTGTAAGGGCCGGACTTAATAACCTTGAAGGAAACACCAATCTTTTCTAGCAGGCGTTCTAAGTTATTACCACGCAGAATTACACCAATGCTACCCGTGATAGTTCCAGGGTTAGCCATGATGTGTTCTGCACCCATACCAATGTACACACCACCCGAAGCAGAAATATTACCAAAACTGGCGACAATCTTGATTTTTTCCCGTAATCGCTTCAGTGCGCTGTAAATTTCCTGAGAATCCCCAACTGTCCCTCCAGGGCTATCGATGCGTAGCAGTAAAGCTGGAAATTTCTTTTCTTCGACAGTTTTTAATGCTTCTAGTACCCGTTTGCGTGTAGCACTAGCGATCGCACCTGTAATTTCAATTCGAGCAATTTGTTTACGAAACTTGGACTTAAACGGCCAAACCATGAGCAAATAATTAACCTAGTAATAATTTCAATATAAGTTGTCTGGCGAACAGATGACCCGACTTGATAAGTTATTTGAGTGCTGAGTAGTGTTAGCGGTAGCGCGGCGTTTAGCCGGTGCTGAGTAGTGAGTAGAAATACTAGTACAGCACGGCGGAAATAAAGATACCATTCTCAATCTTTCAAAGCCTTAAAATACAGAATTTTTGACTTTTGACTTTTGACTTCCGCGTAGCGGTGCTAGCCCATATTACAGCAAGGCTAAAATAGTGCAGAAAATGTATTAACTGGTAACTTATTGACCTGGTTAATTAATAATTATTAATAAATATAGCTAAAACTAACTTATCCATTCCTATACCAAATCAAGTCAGGACTAACAGAATCTTTAGTTGTGGCAACAATATTTTTGTGCCTTGCTCTTAGTCCATGAACATCTAAAACTAGCGATTTCATCACTAAGAGTCTATACGCAAAATTTGATAACGGTAGTAAACGTAAGTATCGAATAGCCCTCCGACAAAACCACAAGTCAGGCTAATCGCCAAAATCCCGTTCATAATAGACCCGTTACCAAAAATAGTGAGGAAATTTAATATTCCAGTAGCACTGATCGTAGCTAGCTCTTGCAATAGGGGAATATAGCCCCCAACCGCTAAAAATAGTAATACGCCGCCGATAACAACAAAAGGAGTCACGAAACTAAAAATAATCGTGAGCATCAAAGAGCGAAGATAGTTAGTAAAAGTAGTCATTTCAGACCAACTCCTAGAATCAAGTCAACAATAGCTAATTAGCCATACGTCCTTTTCTACAATACGTGCGATCGCTCCTCATCGCTCAATCTGTCAAAAATCTTAAGTTTTAATTAAAAAACATAGTCTCCTGCTACACTCAGCAAATCACTCTAAAACAGCGTAACAATCTCTCAAACCCCTATTAAACAAAGGTTATATTTCGAGTGATCGGGATGTTACAACTTTTAACGTGTTCATGAAAAGCTATGTTTCCTGAGAAAATCATTACAATAAGTTAATATTTTTTTGGGAATTTAGGGGACAAGTGACTGGCAATTTTAGATTTTGGATTGGGATTTTAGATTAAATCCCAATCCAAAAGACGCTCTCTACGTTCCCTGCGGGACGCTTCGCGTTCACGCAGTGTTCCGTTGGTGCAGCCTCTCTTAGAGAAGGAAACGCGGAGCGTGTCGTAGACAGACGCTGCGCTATTGCCAATCCAAAATCCACGTATTGAATTGTCTAATTATCCAGCCCAATTCCCCATCCATGTCCATTGACTATTGACTATTCCCTATTCCCTTTCGCTATTCTTAAGGCAGTCACTGAGTTAGCTATAGAACATTGAGTGAAACTACATCCAAATCCGGGTTAGGAACGTGGAGTCAGCGATTGCTGGCGGCGATTTTTTTGGGTGGACAAGCTATGGTTCACCTGCTGAGGGGTAAAATCCACTGGCGCAATACTAAAGAGCAAATGGCAGCCGTCGGGCCAGATTCCTTATTTATTGCCCTGTTAACTGCTATTTTTGTGGGCGCAGTATTTACCATTCAGGTAGCACGAGAGTTTATTAATTTCGGTGCGGGGAATCTTGTCGGTGGCGTGTTAGCAGTAGCATTGACACGAGAATTATCACCCGTGCTGACAGCAGTTATATTAGCAGGGCGTGTTGGTTCAGCATTCGCCGCAGAAATTGGCACTATGCGCGTCACAGAACAAATCGATGCCATGTTAATGCTCAGAACTGACCCCATTGATTATTTAGTTATCCCTCGCCTGCTAGCTTGCTGCTTAATGCTGCCAATTTTAACTCTTTTATCTTTGGTGACAGGAATGTTGGGAGGGTTGCTGATAGCGTCGAGTATGTATGGCATCTCCGACACAATGTTTTTAGACTCAGCCCGTAACCTTTTAGGTAGTTGGGATATTTTGAGTGCCATGATTAAAGCCTGTTGCTTTGGGATGTTCATCGCAGTGATTGGTTGTAGCTGGGGTTTGACTACCACAGGAGGAGCGAAAGGTGTGGGACAATCAACCACAACTGCTGTTGTCACCGCTTTGCTAATTATCTTTGTGAGCAACTTTTTCCTCTCCTGGATCATGTTTCAAGGAACAGGTGGTGCTTTGTTGCAAGGATTTTAAAAGTGCTGTAAAGCCCTGCGGGCATAGCTGCGCTTAGAGCGGAGCGGGGCGTGAGCAGTGTTTTGAGTAAGTTAACTGAACTCAGAGCTTTTACAATGGGAAAGTGTTTAGTAATCAAGCAGGACGAGAAACTGTGACCAGTTCAATTGCTCCCAACTTCACATCAACGGTGGAACTTAAGCCTAGTTACAATATCCCTGTAGTTCTGGTAATTACTGCTGTGCCAGTTATATTTGCGCAACCCTTACTAGGAGCAGTGTTGGCACTGTTGGGTTTATTTCTCTTATTTCAAACAGTGACGCTGCGCTTGCAATTTACCGCCACTGACTTAGATATTAAAAGAGGTGAAAAGCTGATTCGGCGTTTTCCTTATGGAGAATGGCAAAATTGGCGGATTTTTTGGAATCCAGTGCCTATATTGTTTTATTTTAAAGAAATTAACAGTATTCACTTTCTGCCAATTTTGTTTAACCCTCATACCCTCAGAGCTTGCTTGGAAGAGCGTTGTCCACGGATTTAGAAGCAACTGCTGTTAGCACAGTCCTAGATACAAGCCAGCTACGCGGAGTCTCTCTTATCCCGTGTTGATTAGTTTCGAGTTAGACTAATCAATCAGGAATTTTCGGGCAAGTCAATAGTATATTTCTAAAAGCTATTTATTCGTTTTATAGGGATTGCATTATAGTTTATGAACCCAGAGGAATCTCAAACCCCAGAACCGATTGATGAGTGGTTGGAACAAATCGAAGTAGAAAACCCTAAGCCAGAAAATCCAGAAAACCCATCTGGCGAGTCGGTTCTGGAAATAGCAGCCCAAACACCATCTGTTGAGCAGCCATCAGATGATACAAGTCCTGAACCTGTCGCTGATGCAGAAGTACCAGATGTGTTTGTTCAGCAGTTAGCAGGAGAAAATACAGCACTGGGTTCAGTCACAGAATCAGAACAACTCATTGCTGAACTCCAACGCACCGAAGCAGCCCTCAAAGCTGAAATAGCAACCCTGCAAACAACATACGACACTCTTCAGGGACAAATTAGAGAAACTCAAACGGCATTGGGAAAAGTAGTACAAGAGTCGTTAGCACAGCTAGAACAACGCAAACAAACCCTACAAATTTCTATAGAACAACTAGAACGCCGCCAAGAACGCATTCGTAATGAGATGCGAACTACTTTTGCTGGTACGTCTCAAGATTTAGCAATTCGGGTACAAGGTTTTAAAGACTATCTCACGGGTAGTTTACAAGATTTGGCAGCCGCCGCAGAGCAATTACAACTATTACCCCCTGTCACCGAAAGAGAAAAACCAGTTGCAGTTATCAAAGAAGCTAAACCTGCTGAACCCCAAGCAGGAACTCCCCAGTTTGCTCAACAGCAGTTTCAAGAGACAACCAAGCAGATTCGTCGCCTAATTGACCAATACCGCAACAAACCTGATTATTATGGGCCGGCTTGGCAATTACGCCGCACCTTTGAACCAGTCCACGCGGAACGAGTCGCTAATTGGTTTTTTAGCCAAGGAGGACGGGGTGCGTTGCGGACAATGGGTAGTCGCTTGCAGAATGTTTTGATTGCATCGGCGGCAATTTCGATATTACATAAACTGTATGGCGATCGCCTCCGTACCCTAGTTTTAGCTAACACTCCAGAACGTCTAGGTGAATGGCGACGGGGTTTACAAGATTGCCTGGGCATAAGTCGCCCAGATTTTGGGCCAGACAGGGGAGTAGTGTTATTTGAAACAGCAGAATCCCTAGCACAAAAAGCAGATCGCCTCGTTAAAACCAATCAATTACCCTTAATTCTCATTGATGATTCAGAGGAGCAAATCAGCCTGGGACTTCTGCAATTCCCTCTGTGGTTAGCTTTTGCCCCTGATCCCAAAACCATGAGAAATTATGATGATGATTTTTAGGTATTGGTAATAGATTGAACAAAAGTGTGGAACTAACCCCGAACAGTGAACGGTACGGAGGATAAAATGGTTGTTACACTGCAACTGCGTCAAATTGACGTTCAACCGGGGCAGTGCTTGACATTGCGGGATATTAGTTGGGCAGAGTTTGAAGCAATCTTAGATGAAATCGGAGAACATCGCGCTGCACGAGTCGCTTATTATCAAGGGGTGCTAGAGATTCGGATGCCGTTACCGGAACATGAAGTTACGAAGGAACTCATCGGTGACATGGTTAAGCTTTTACTGGATGAGTTAAAACTTGACTGGGAAGCTTACGGCTCAACTACATTTAAACGTTCAGAAATGTCAGCAGGTGTAGAACCAGATACCTGTTTCTATATCCAAAACGCTAGTAAAATGATTGGCAAGCGGCGGCTAGATTTGTCAGTTGATCCACCACCGGATTTAGCAATTGAAATCGATGTCACTTCCAAAACTCAGCTTTCAGCTTATGTAGCCTTGAGAGTACCTGAACTTTGGTGTTATGCAGATGGCAAATTACAGGTTTTTGTCTTGCATCAAGAAAAGTATATTGAGGTAGACACTAGTCCCATATTTGGGCAATTACCTGTAATTGAGGGAATATTGCAGTTTTTACCATTAAGTCTGACACAGGGGTATAGTACAGCGCGACGAGCATTTCGTCAGTGGTTGCGTGGAATGTTAACGGAATCAAGAGACTGACTTAGTTGACTAATTAAGAATAGTCTGTTTGTTTATGCCACGCTGTACTAGTGCGATGAGCTATGCTCATCGTATTTTTGTGCTATTTCCCTCAAAGCCTCGTCAATTACGTCATTATCAACACCATGACGTTTGAGACTGGCAATCAATGCAGAAAAGGGATCTCCTTCCAACCTCTCTAAATCTGCTCGTAACCCTTGACCAATATAAGCTCGGATTAAAGGTTGATAACCAGAAAAACCTAGCAATGGCGCAACTCTTTTCAGATCATCAATCACGTCTTCAGGCATCCTAATCGTTACAGTAGTCATCGGACGGTTTCGGTCTAATCTTTTTTTCAAATCCTCAAGTTTCATAGTATTCACGCTCCTTGCGTGTTGCTTTACGAGCCGAAATAATCCGAATCACATCGTTATCATGCTCTATATGAACCACATAGAGCAGATTCCACCGCTTGTCCAAACCAATTACAGCATCTCTTGCTTCATCATTACGGCTAGCATCAACGACAACGAAAAACGGGTCAAAGAATACTTCTGCTGCTTGTGGGAATGTTACGCCGTCATGTTTATTGGAATTGTGCCTAGCCTTATCATCATTCCAAACAAAAGTGATGCCATTCAGCAGGAAATAAACATCCATAGTTCTCAGTATAGACAAAGCGTATTTACTATGTAAATACATTTGTGGAGAAGATGCAAACAGGTGCGATGCTTTTCTCTACGAGACGCTATGCGACCGACCGACCGGAGGTCATCGCTTGTAAGTTAGATTATTGTGGGAGCAACGCGATTTTGTGAGGTCCTGAAATCTAGGACGTATATAGCTTGTTTCAGGATGCCATGGCTACGCCCGCCGCAGGCATCGCAACTAAAAAACCAGGTTCTGTTGAGAATATGGGGGCATAATTGAGAACTAAACCCCGATCTCACTTTTTCGCGTTGCTCCCGATTATTGTTTGCTTATCGTAGAGTAAGTGCTGACACTAATCTCAAACTTTAGCTATTATTCAACCCTCGTTAGTCAAAAACTGAAGTCAAAAGGAGTCAGTGCGTTGGGGAGACACTGCTTTGCGCGGGTTTCCCACACTGTAGTAAGTTGCCGACTTAAAGCAACTGACGTTCAAAAGTCTTGTCTTTGAACGCTTTGAATGATTGAGAATAGTCTGTTTGTTTATGCCGCGCTGTACTAGTGCGATGAGCTATGCTCATCGTATTTTTGTGCTACTTCCCTCAAAGCCTCGTCAATTACGTCATTATCAACACCATGACGTTTGAGACTGGCAATCAATGCAGAAAAGGGATCAGCATTTCTTGAACCCAATTCTACACCCCTGGTAGGTTAATCTTCTAGTAGTTAATTATACTCTCGTAAGAGTAATAAAAGAGCGTTAACTGTCCTTGCCTTTAAATGAAATTTAATTTGATATTTCTTCTTAACTGTCTTAACTGTCCTTGTTGTAAAAAAAATATTGTGAAATACTAACTATCAAATAAGTTCATCCGCGCGGAATAGTTGAACAGCAAAGTTGATACAACATTTCATGTATCATATAACGGAGATTAAATATGCCTCTTGTTGAAACTCAAGATTTGTTAGATCGAAAATTCGATGTTTGTTTTACTCATGCTGACGTGAACGGTAACGGCGTTCTAGAACAAGCTGATGTACTCGCTCTCGCCGCTCGTGTTGCTACTTATCTCGGCGAGCCTATGGGCAGTCCCAAAACACAGAAACTGTTCCAAACGTTTGAACACTTTTGGACTCATGTACAAGCCAAGATGGATGTTGATAACGATGGCCAAGTGACTCCGGAGGAATGGCGCAATGGCTTAAAGTCCTTCGCCGAAGATTCAGAAGCCTATAAATCAGCGTTCCATCCCCTTGCAAAAGCGATTTTCACAATCTGCGATCGAGACGACAACGGTTTCCTCGAACAAAGTGAGTTCGCCAAATTCCACCAAGCTTTTGGCTGTAAGGCGGCGAACAGCCAGCTAGCTTTCCAGAAGCTCGACAGCAACGGCAACGGACAGCTTACGGTCGATGAACTCCTGATCGCGTGGCAGGAATACTACACCAGTAGCGACCAAAATGCGGGAGGCAACTGGCTGTACGGCGACGTTTGGGACAATACAGTGGTTGTCGGCAGCAAGACAAGATGACCTACTCAAGCGTCGTTGCCACTGACGCGACCCAAGCTTGGGTAGTGTAACGATTCGCAAGAAATTCTGCCATATAGCTGAAAATCCTTACCTGAAAAGGTTTTCAGTTTTTAGCTATACGGTACTTATTAGTTATGAATCAACATTGCCTAGTTTGAGCCAATTTAGAAAATGTTTAATAACTATTCTTTGCAATCATCAGGGTTTTGGGCATTTCTCTGATGAGGTATCAGCTTCCCTTTTAAGCAATGAATAACTAGAATATCGCTCCTAAATAAATATTTTTTTAACTGTCTTAACTGTCCTTGTATTCTTATTTAGAGTCTGAGATGTTAAGAACTAATTTATTTTGAATAGTATAGTCTTTAGGGTGATAGTTTATGAGTTCTGAAAATTTAGATACTTGCATCTCACAGCAAGTGAGTAGTGTTGTAGTTGTTCAGGAGCCAGAAAGAATTTGTGATACAGATCATGGCTATGTTCGAGGCTGGGGTGTAACTGAAGAAACTGTCGGATCGAAGCACCTTAGTATGGCTCACGGCATAATTCCTCCAGGAGCAGGTGCAACCCCACACTACCATCCTTTTGAGACTGCGATATACATTATTACGGGAACGTGCAGAGTTTTGCTAGGTGTTGAGAATGATACATTTGTAGATATCAAAGCAGGCGATTTCCTCTATATTAAAACTGGTGTCGTGCATTGTCCGGTTAATTGCGGGCAGGAAGTGATGGAATATATCGTTGCCCGAAGTTCGCCACAAGAAATTTGTCTTTATCCTGACCAAACCAGAAAAACCTAGCAATGGCGCAACTCTTTTCAAATCATCAATCACGTCTTCAGGCATCCTGATCGTTACAGTAGTCATCGGACGGTTTCGGTCTAATCTTTTTTTAAAATCCTCAACTTTCATAGTATTCACGCTCCTTACGTGTTGCTTTACGAGCCGAAATAATCCGAATCACATCGTCATCACGCTCATAAAACTCTGGGGCGACTCAATATAGACTATTAACTATAAACTAATAACTTTTTTGAATTTCCTATGGCTGTTTGGTTAAGTTTGTCTGGTGCAGTCGTACTTATAGCTTACCTGTTGGGTTCTTTCCCTACAGGGTATATTGCTGTCAAACAACTTAAGGGTATTGATATCCGGGAAGTGGGTTCAGGCTCAACAGGCGCAACCAATGTTCTCAGAACTTTAGGTAAAGGTGCGGGAGCATTTGTTTTATTGATGGATTGCTTAAAAGGAGTATTAGCGATCGCTCTAGTCTACTATTTATTCAACTTCGCCTCTAGTCAAAATCTTATCCCCACCCCAGTAGACGTAAAAATTTGGCAACCTTGGCTAGTTACCTTAGTAGGTTTAGCCGCCATCTTGGGACACAGCAAGTCTATCTTTTTAGGGTTTACTGGTGGTAAATCTGTCGCTACCAGCTTGGGGATTTTGTTAGCGATGAGTTGGCAAGTGGGTTTGGCTACCTTGGGTGTGTTTGCGATTGTGGTAGCCATATCGCGGATTGTATCATTGAGTTCAATTATTGGCGCGATCGCAGTTTCTATCCTCATGACCATTTTCCACCAACCCTTACCCTATGTTTTGTTTGGTGTGGCGGGTGGGTTGTATGTCATTTTGCGCCACCGAGGTAATATTGAGCGGTTATTAGCTGGTACAGAACCAAAAATTGGTCAGAAGCTAGCCACTGAAACAGAAAATAACGCATAAGGCGTGAAATGAAAGAATCTAGTTTTCGGATGTGGTGAGAACGTTTAAGAAAGCGGGATTCTCAGTTTGTGAAATTAATTGTCAATTTATTTTTCAGTCTTTGGTAATTGACCTTTAGAACAACGGTCAAACCACTCTTGATATTTTTGCTGGTGTTCTTCGTTGTCTACAGAAATGGATACTAATACCTGCTGACAACCGTGGTTGCGTTCTAGAGCGATCGCATTCAATAATAAACTAGCTATCTTAGGAGACATAAAGCGGCCATTAACAGTTAAACCACTAACTTGACTAGTAAATTCTAGTCTTTCGCTTTGTGTTAACTCAACCCCAGTTATTTCCCCACAGCTTAAATCAATTTCTGCTAATTGCTTATGGTCTGGGGTAATTTGTTCTACGATTAGTTTCTCCCGTCGAACAGGAACTTGCACCATCGTTGTTTCGATAACTTTCCGAACAATGACTTCACCAATTTTTTGCTTACTGCTACCAACTACTAACTGTTCTTCCAGTAAGCGAATCAGTTTCTCTTCATCGTTTGTATGCTCTGATATTGTCTGATGATCAGATGTTTCTGATGTTAAATATTCAGTCATATAAATAATATGTGTAAATTTATTATACAAGTGTAGGTAAAGTTTAAAAACTATACCTGCACTTGTACTAAGTTGACCGAAGCTAATCAAAAATTAACGCTCTTCAACAGGAAGACCAGAAGTATTCACGTCTAACTCTTCACGGCGGATAGTATCTTCAGCTTGAACTGTGTCTTGCTCTACGACTTTTTTCACTCTGACTTCTTCCCGCACAACAGCTTCTTTGCGAATATCAGGGGTTTCTTCATGAAGTTCTACACGAGTTACTTCACCTTCACGGAAATTCGCTTCACCGGGAGAAACGGCTCTACCAGCATTTTCTGGTGTGACACGCTCAACTATAACTCGTTCTCTTTCTACAGGGACTGCAACCCGTGCAGTTTCCGTCTCAACGTGCTTACCAACGGTGACATCTCCGGTTTTTTGACGGCGTTTACTCGCAATTAACCGCTCTTCATATAATTTCATGGTTTCATGATGCGGTTCATGCAGTCCATACAAACTAGGTTCTTGTTCGTATCTATAAGTATCGCGGGTATGAGCAGGTGTAGTTCCTAATGGTGCTTCTACAGGTGTTCTTGTTTCTAAAGGTGTTGATGTATCTAAAGGTTGGGTGCGGTAACTGGGATTGCGATATACTCCACGCACTCGTTCTTCATAATCGTGATCTAAATTTAAACGTTCATCAAACTCTGGTAAGTTTTCGGCTTGTTCTCTGGTCATACCAACTGCATAAACGCGGTCTGTGCCGTGGTCAATGCGAGTGCGACCAACTGGTAATAAAACTTTCTTACCAAAGATCCAGAAACCTAGGTCAACAATTAGATAACGAAAATGTCCATCATCATCAACTAAAACATCGTTAACAGTGCCAATCTTTTCATTATTCCTTTCGGTGTAGACACCAAGACCTTTAATATCTTCGCCTTGCAATGTATCACGGTAATTTGGATCAAAATCTTCTAGTTTGTAAAGTACCATCTGCTTGAACCTCAAAATGTTATAACTTCTCTCATAGTTACTAACTTAAAGTTTAATGTGAGAGATTGCATCTTTCGTTTGAATGAATTACTCGGATGTAACAATATCAAAAGTGATATTTATTTAATTTGTAGTAATAGCTTTTCTTCTCAACCCTAAAGCTATTACTACAAACTTTGGATTATTTATCCTGAGTTACTTACCTCATTCTTGTGTCAATGTGGTATTCCCTGCTGTATCAATATCTAATTCTTCCCGACGAATGGTATCTTGAGCTTCTACGGTTTCTTGTTCAATGACTTTTTTTACTCTGACTTCTTCACGTACAAAAGCTTGCTTACGAATTTCAGGTGTTTCTTCGTAAAGTTCTATCCGTGCTACTTCTCCGCCTTGGAATTGAACTTCTTTTGGATCTACTATGGTATCTCCGGCTGTTTGTGGAACGCGTTCAATCACAACACGTTCTCTTTTAACAGGAACTGTAACTCTTTTCGTTTCGGTTTCAATATGTTTACCAACTGCTACTTCTCCTGTTTTCACTCGTTGTTTATTAGCAATCAAGCGTTCTTCATACAATCTGAAAGTTTGATGATATTGATCGTTTAAATTATATAAAGCAGGTTCTTGTTGGTAGCTATATTTTTCGCGGTCATAGCTTACATCACCAGTTTGCGGACGAAAAACATTACGAACTCTCTCTTCATAATCTTCATCTACTGCCAAGTGTTCGTGGTATTCCGGTAAATGTTCTACTTGTTGTTTGCTCAATCCGTCTACATAGACACGTTTGGCAGGATAATTGATGCGAGAAAGTCCAATTGGTAGTAATATTTTTTTATTAATTGAATCTAGATTGGTAGAAACAACTAGATAACGAAAGCGTCCATCATGGTCAACTAAAGCATCAGCAATTGAGCCAACTAACACTCCACCTTCAGTATATAGTTCTAAAGATTTAACATCAGCACCAGCAAAGGTTTCTCGATAGTTAGGGTCAAATTCTTCTAGTTTATAAAGAGGCATATTCTATTCCTAATTTATTAAAACAATATCTAATGCCATGCTATTTGATGGGTGAAAATGGCAAGATTTCAGCACACCGCTTTCTTGCGAAAAAGGGGTTCTCAGCTTTCACAAAATCATTGAGTAGGCTATACTCACCAGCATAAAAATCTTTTGTCTGGATTCCCTCTGGCTAGCGACTGAATTAGTCATGGGGGGTAGGGAGTAAGTTGGAAAATAAAGGACTGAAGTCCTCTCTACGTTCGCGGAGCGTGTCGTAGACAGACGCTACGCGAATACTACAAACTGGAGGGAGTGGCGATCGCCGCAGCAGTTCCTAAAGGTTGTCTAATTTGGGCTTTTATCGCCTCTACAATGGCATCAGCGTCAATTTTGGCAACATGAAGTAATTCTTCCGGCGTACCCGAACTGGGCAGATCACGCACCGCTAACTTGATTACTTGCAGTTGTGGCCCGTCATAACTAGAAATATCACCACTACCCGCAAAGGCATCTAGCACGGCTGCACCTAGTCCGCCTTCACTCCAATGGTCTTCGACAACTACCAAATTACCCTCTGTATCATGGGCGGCTTGATGCAGGGTTTGCACATCAATAGGTTTAACAGAGTAAGCATCAATAATGCGGACTGTAATCCCTTCATTTTTCAGGCGATCATAGGCTTTGAGTGCTTCATGTAAAGTAATCCCTGCACCAATCACCGTGGCTTGGTCTTGGTCGGAACTACGAATAACTTTACTTCCACCAATGGGGAACTGTTCATCTACACCATAGATAACTGGCGTGCTTTCCCGTGTAGTGCGGAGGTAGACTATACCATTGCGATCGCTCATTTGCTCTACTAACTGCGCTGTCTGATTGGCATCGCAGGGATATAAGACTGTGCTACCCCAAACAGCCCGAAACGCTGCTAAATCTTCCAATCCCATCTGAGAAGCACCATCTTGACCAATAGATACACCCGCATGAGAACCGACTAATCGAATATTGGCGC
This sequence comes from Anabaena sp. UHCC 0399, assembly GCF_034931465.1. Classification (NCBI taxonomy): domain Bacteria; kingdom Bacillati; phylum Cyanobacteriota; class Cyanophyceae; order Nostocales; family Nostocaceae; genus Anabaena; species Anabaena sp. UHCC 0399. The sequence goes on from NZ_JAYGGZ010000019.1 coordinate 23,797, forward strand.
GGGAGACAGCCGCCATCCTCACAAAGTCATAAGCACGAGTTAAAAACGCCGCAAAGCTAGAAGCAAAGGGTTTGTAATTGCGGATTTGCAAACCTACAGCCGCCGCCACCATTTGCTGTTCGGCAATGTACATCTCAAAGTATCGTTCTGGGTAAGCTTCGGCGAAATCTTCAGCGTAAGTAGAATTGCTCACCTCTGCGTCCAGGGCGACTACTTGCGGTTGTGCAGCACCTAAAGCTTTCAGCGCATCACCATAGGCGCGGCGCGTTGCGACCGTTGTACCTTTGTTGTAATTAGGAAGTTGCAAAGGTTGGGGTGTGGCGATGGTTGCAGGCTGTGCTTGGGTTTCTGGTTTACTGACTGTGATTGTAATTTGGTGTTCACCACCTAATTGGGCGATCGCTTGTTTTTCTGCGTCGGGTTTTAAGGCTTTACCGTGCCAACCCCCCAAATCTTCCAGAGAACTTACGCCTTTACCCTTCTTGGTGCGGGCAATAATTACCGTGGGGCGATTGTTAATACTCACAGCCGCACTAAAAGCTTGATCAATTTCTATCAAATCGTGACCATCTATCTCAATTGCTTGCCAACCAAAAGCCCTAGCCCGATTAGCATAGGCTTGAGTGTTCCAGCCTAATTCTGTCTGACCCCGTTGACCAAGGCGATTAACATCAATGATGGCAATGAGATTATCTAGGGTATAGTGAGCCGCATGATCAAAAGCTTCCCAAACCGAACCTTCGGAGGTTTCACTATCACCTAATAATATCCAGACATTATAGGGTAGCTGATCTAAATACTTCCCAGCTAGAGCTAACCCCACACCAACGGGTAATCCCTGTCCTAACGAGCCAGTGGCGACATCAACCCAAGGTAAAACAGGTGTGGGATGGCCTTCTAGACGACTTCCTTTTTGTCGCAATGACAGCAATTCTGCATCAGTAATTATCCCAGCCGCTTTATACATAGAGTAAAGCAACGGTGCAGCGTGTCCTTTAGAGAGAATAAAGCGATCGTTATTGGGGTTGTGGGGATTGTCAAAATCGTAGTGGAGATAATTAGATAATAAAACCGCCATCAAATCTGCCGGCGACATTGAAGACGTAGGATGACCTGAACCAGCAATAGTTGTGGCGCGAATACTATCAATTCGCAATTGTTGCGCTAGTTCATGCCATTGGTGTAGCTGCTCCTGTGTGGTCATTGTTATTTACCTGGGTGAAAAGGAATAAGCTAAAGCTATAACAGTCAGCTTTGATTTCTGTATCCCTTACGGGAGCATAGCCATAATTACTTACGTAGGTAAGTGATAGGGAAGAAAGGATATGAGGTGTACTGAAGTTTTAAGCGCAAGTGCAGGCTACGCTAACAAAAATCAATAGAAGTGCTATAAATTGTCTTTGATATGCTAATAAAATGCAAAAAGCTGCAAAATTAAAGCATAATTTGGTAGAGAGACATCCAACATTATTGCGCTAATATTAACTGCTAAACTTTGCTATTTCAAAAATCAAATTTTGATTATTACTCAATGATTCATGCAAGTTTAGTTGAGACATACAGACTGAGCCTTGATAAAAGAAAAAATCAAAATTACCAGGAAATCTTTTAAGTTTGTCAAGAAAATAGCTTAAATAATGGCATTCAAATTAAACCAATATTATTATTGATAATTTGATAGCCAAGGGTTATATTGCTCTTCTTGAGTTAAATCTAAATAGTTGGAATGATAATTACTTCTTTCTAATGGAATAATCATTTTTTCCATCTCTAGGAAGACAAATATTCAGCGAGAAATAATTATTTCATCATAATTTTTCGCCGTGGGGTTGAAATTTATTCACCCTCAGACTAAAGCCACTAGTACCGCCATGAACTCAAAAGTCAAAAAGCTCATAGAATAGGCTTTCAAATTATTTTGTGTATAAAGATTGTTTTTAAATGTCAAATTAGATTTCCGTACAACTTTTAAAATGGCATAAAAAAATGTACTTAAAGTAGATTAAGATTAAATATTTTTCTATTTAATCTCAATCTTTGGGAAGATTTTTTTGGAAAAAATTTATCATAGTTTCTTAATAGATAATTGCTGCAAAAGAATTGCTGAAAAAGTATGTCCGCCTAATTATTGATTAAAAATCAGTATGCGAGATAGTGGGCAGCCGTAAACACTGTTAGGTATTGCTGGTGGTATGAGTGTGAGCAGCAACAAGGAGAAAGCGATGCCTATTTTGTCTCTGAATGAGCAGAATTTACCATACCCCGATCCCATCCATCCGATCATTATTCATTTTGTGATTGCGATGGTGTTCTTTTCCTTTACTTGTGATTTGATTGGCTATCTTACCCACAAACACCATTTATTTGAGGTGAGTTGGTGGAATATGTTTGTGGCTGCTGTCGCTATTTTTCTCGCCGTAATTTTTGGACAGTTAGAAGCTGGGCTAGCACAACCATACGCAGCGGCACAACCGACATTAGATTTACACACAATTACTGGTTGGTCGTTATCGGCGTTAGTGGTGGGAATTGCCGCCTGGCGTTTTGTGATTCGCGCCCGTGACCCCCTGCGTATCCCACCAGCATATTTAGGTGTAGCTACATTTTTATTAATCTTGGTATCTTTTCAGGTATACCTTGGAACTCGGCTAGTTTGGGTATATGGGTTGCACGTCGAGCCAGTTGTCGAGGCGACTAAGAGGGGGATACTGCAATGAACTCACAACTAATTGAGCAGTTGGGGTTCAAGCTGGGAGCGAATGGACTACCCTATGATGTACCAATTCATCCTAATTTGGTGCATTTCACCTTGGGCTTGTTCATTATGGCGATCGCCTTTGATTTAGCAGGGATGCTTTTCCCTCTAGAACAGCCCATACTAAAATTTTTCGCTTTGACAGCAATGCGTTCTGGCTTCTTTGATGTGGGTTGGTATAACATCCTAGCTGCGGCAATTGTCACATTTTTTACGGTATTAGCGGGTTTTTTTGAACTGATGTTAGCCAACCCGCCCATTGACATGAAAAGTGGTTGGGGTTTGGGTGCAGCCCCAACTATGCTTTTACATGGAGTGGGGGGAATTTTATTGTTAACTGCGATCGTTGCCATGACTGTTTGGAGAGGCTTGCAACGATACCGTTGGCACAGAGATTCAGCTAGACAGGTGCAATGGAGCTACTTAGTGGTAGGTATTGTCCTTCTAGGTATCCTTTACCTCCACGGCACATTAGGGGCGCAAATGGGAGACGAGTTTGGCATTCACAATACAGCTGTCAATTTGCTGCGAGAGGGCGCAAACCCTAACTTACGGCTCAAATAACCCAACCAGAAACAATTATGTTGTTATGAAAAAAATCGTCAACACTCTGCTATTAGCTGTTGTTGTGGCAGTAATGATCGTTGTTAGTTATTGGGTAGGAAAGCAAGCTTACTCTTGGATGCCACCTGAAGCAACAGCAGAAGCACAAAGGGTTGATGAGCTATTTAGCTTTTTAGTCTCAGTCGCTGCATTTATCTTCCTAGGGGTAGTTGGCACGATTATATATTCGATAATTTTTTATCGATCGCCAAGAGGGGACTATAGCGAAGGTCATCCAGCTAGGAGTGATTGGAAGATTGAAACCTTGTGGATAGTAGTACCAACAATACTAGTTTTGTGGATTGCTTTCCAAAGCTACAACATTTATGAGCAATTAAATATCCAAGGTTTAACACCGATAGTTTTGCATATCCCAGCAGTTGCACCCGCCTCCGCCACAACCAAACCCAGCGTCAGCAACGATAATATGCAACCCGTGGTGGCTGAGATTGGGGTGCTAGCTAGACAATGGGCTTGGTCTTTCCGCTATCCCAACAATCTCACTAGTACAGAACTGCATCTGCCAGTGAACCAGAGAGTGCGCCTAGTCTTGAACTCAAAAGACGTTCTTCATGGTTTCTATGTCCCTGAGTTTCGTATTAAACAAGATATTATTCCTAACCGCGCCATTACCTTTATCTTTACACCGCTGCGCACAGGCAAATATCAACTGCGGGATTCTCAATTTAGTGGTAGAGACTTCGCCTTGATGACAGCAGATGTCTACGTTGAATCTCTCGAAGCTTACAACCAATGGTTAACCCTGCGGGGAATTCAAAATTCAACATTCAAAATGGATTATGACAAATAACCCGATCGCTAACGCATCTGACACACAAACAAGATGGCAGAGTTACTTCAGTTTCAACACCAACCATAAAGTCATCGGCATCCAATACATTGTCACTTCCTTTTTCTTCTTCTTAATTGCTGGCTTATTGGCCATGCTCATCCGTGCTGAACTGCTCACCCCAGAATTAAATCTATTGGGTCGCAACCTGTATAACAGCCTGTTCACCATGCACGGCACAATGATGATTTTTCTGTGGATTATTCCCTGTCTAGTGGGACTTTCTAACTACTTAATCCCGTTGATGATTGGGGCAAGGGATATGGCTTTTCCCCTGCTGAATGCCATCTCTTTTTGGATTTTCCCCCCCGCAGGTATGCTGTTGTTGTCCAGCTTCTTACTACCTAGTGGCGCGGCTCAGTCTGGTTGGTGGTCTTACCCACCTCTGAGTGTGCAGAATCCTTCCGGGCAACTAATCAACGGACAATTTATTTGGATTATCAGTGTGGTGTTGCTGGGTATCTCATCAATTATGGGGGCGGTAAACTTTGTGACCACCATTGTCTGGATGCGATCGCCTGGAATGACTTTCTTCCGTATGCCTCTGTTTGTCTGGACTGTACTCAGCGCCCAATTGCTGCAACTATTGTTCCTCCCCGCCTTGACTGGCGGCTTGATCCTGCTATGTTTAGACCTCACACTAGGTACTAATTTCTTCAATCCCTTTAAACAAGGCAGCCCTATTCTTTATCAACATATGTTCTGGTTCTACTCCCATCCCACTGTGTATGTCTGGGCTTTGCCTGCCTTCGGTATTTTTTCGGAAATCATCCCCGCCTTTTCCCGAAACCCCCTGTTTGGCTATCGTACCGTAGCCCTCGCTTCCTTTGGCATCGCTATAGTTAGTTCCTTAGTTTGGGCACACCATATGTTTGCCAGTGGTACACCCGCCTGGATGCGGATATTTTTTATGATGACTTCTATGTTAGTTGCTGTTCCTACTGGTATCAAAGTTCTCGCCTGGACAGCCACCGTTTGGAAAGGCAAACTCCATCTAGAGACACCAATGTTATTTGCCTTGGGCGGTGTGGTGATGTTTCTGTTTGGAGGGATAACTGGTGTCATGCTTGGTGCAGTGCCTTTTGACCTGCACGTCAATAACACTTACTTTATTGTGGGTCACTTCCACTATCTTGTATTCAACACCATCACGATCGCAATTTATGGTGCGATTTACTTTTGGTTTCCTAAAATTACTGGCAAAATGTACGCCGAAGGTTGGGGTAAAGTCCATTTCTGGCTGACATTTATCGGTGCTAATCTCACCTTCTTTCCCATGCACCCATTAGGTTTACAAGGCATGGTGCGCCGAGTTGCCTCCTACAACTCCCAGTATGTCGGCTGGAATATTGTCTCTAGCCTCGGTGCTTTTTTACTAGGCGTGTCAACATTACCATTCATCGTCAACGTTGTGGCTTCCTGGTTACAGGGTAGAAATGCACCTGCTAATCCCTGGTATGCCACGGGTCTAGAGTGGACAGTCCCCTCACCACCACCATCAGACAACTTTGAAGAAATTCCAGTTGTGACTAGACCACCCTATGACTACGGCAATTCCAGCATCTCCGCCAATACTGTTCAAGAATAACTGCCATTTCGTCGTTATTTGAAACTCCCACTAAATCTAACTTTCTTAATTTTGAATTGTGATTATGTCTAGTCCTGTCCATATAGATGAAAGTCCTATTCGTTTTGAACGCTGGCGACAAGGACTACCGCATTGGTTACAACGCTTTTTGCCCATTGGTGGCGGACTAGCTCATGACGAACATGGCAAGGCCATATTTGGCTTTGTTGTGTTCTTACTATCAGAAAGCATGATCTTCGCCAGTTTTTTTGTTGCATATCTGGCTTTACGGTTATCAACTCCCAACTGGCTACCTCCTGGAGTTTCTAGCTTGGAATTAACTAAACCGGTAATTAATACAGTAGTTTTAGTTACTAGTAGCTTTGTTATTTACTTTGCAGACCAAGCCATAGAACGGCACAAAATGAATAAATTTCGTTTGTTATGGTTGACTACATCTGCAATGGGAATTTTTTTCTTGGTAGGTCAAATTAGGGAGTGGAATAGTTTATCTTTTGGACTGAAAACAGGGCTGTTTGGAACGACTTTCTACTTGTTAACAGGCTTCCACGGGTTGCACGTTTTGGCAGGTATTATTTTACAAATGCTGATGCTTGCCCGTTCTTTTATTCCGGGTAACTACAATCATGGTTACTTTGGTGTGAGAGCAACTTCCCTTTTTTGGCACTTCGTTGACATTATCTGGATTATGCTGTTTTCCCTACTTTATCTTTGGCAACCATAAGCAGTATATAAAATGGTTTCCCGTGATTATCTGACTGATAAAAATTATCTTTTCATCTATAAAATCAATTATTGAATAATATGGAATTACAAATACAACAATTACCAGACTCAAAGCGATCGCCTGAGACTATTCAAGAAAATCCCTTACCGGGAAACCAACCCCAAGATCCGTTAATTTCTAAAGGTTGGCAGCGTGAACAGTATGTTGGTATTACTATTTTATTTATCGCTGTGATTACTGCTATCGGCTTTTTTAGTCGTCGATTTGAATATGCACTTTTGTTTGCTTTAGCATTGAGTATTGTTTTAATTGTTTTCTTTCTTACTGTTTAAATGGTGAGAATTTATGAGCAGCCCAGTTTATCAAACTGTAATAGTGGGTGGCGGCTTTACCGGATTATTTACGGCTCTGCACCTTAGCCATCAACACTATCCCCGTTCTGTTATCTTGATTGACGCAAGCGATCGCTTTTGTTTTAAGCCTCTACTCTATGAGTATTTCAGTAGCGAAATGGATGCCATGCAGGTATTACCACGTTTTCAGGAATTACTCCAAGGTAGTGGTGTGATTTTTGTGCAAGATACTGTGCAATCCATTGACTTACAAAATAAACAAGTCAAATTAAGTTCTGGAGATTGCTATAACTACAGCAATTTAGTTTTAGCTGTGGGGAGTGTCACAGGCTATTTTGGTGTGAAAGGTGCGAAGGAATATGCTCTACCTTTTGTCAGCCAAAAAGATGCTATTGGCATTGACCGCCATTTACATTATTGTTTACGTCAAGCCATCCAAACAGAAGACGAAAAAATACGTCGCCAATGGCTGACAATCGCAGTAGTAGGTGGCGGACCTGCTGGTGTGGAAATGGCTGCGACGTTAGCAGATTTGCTACCCAATTGGTATGCAGCGATGAACGGCCATTCTGAGGAAGTGCGGGTAGTGCTAATCAATCACGGTAACGAAATCCTCAAGGGTGATATTAACAGCCATTTGCGAGCAACTGCCCAACAGGAATTACAAAAAAGAGCCGTACCTGTGGAGATGTGTCTAGGCGCAGAAGTGACGACTGTTTCACCCAATGCAGTTGAGTATAAACGCGATGGTAAAGTTGAAACTTTGCCAGCCTATACCACCATTTGGACGGCTGGTAATGCTACCCATCCCCTACTTCAAAATTTAGCCATACCAGACACACACAAAGACAAAGGGGGAAGATTACAAGTTAAGTCCACCTTACAATTACTCGATTATCCCGAAGTGTTTGCTGGTGGTGACTGTACAGTCCTGGAAGATGCACCCCTACCGCCAACTGCTCAGGTAGCTTATCAACAAGGGGCCGCGATCGCTCATAATTTAAAAGCGATCGCATTCGGTCATGAACTCCAACCGGCACAAGTTAACATCCGGGGAACACTTCTCAAACTCGGCTTAACTGATGCAGCCGCTAACATTTACAACTTGTTTGAGGTCAACGGTAATGTTGGACATTTAATTCGGCAAGGCACTTATTTAGAACTCTTGCCCACTCCAGTACATAACTTTAAAGCCACTGCTGAATGGCTGAATGAAGAAATTTTTCACCACTACCTTAATCCTACTGATAGTAGTAAAACAGCCGTCCGAGCCGTGGAATTAGCGGGTGGTGCTATTGTCGGTGTTCTCGTAGCCAGAAAATTACTACATATTTTGGGTGATCATGAGCAAAAGAATAAGGCAGGGGTATAGGGGTGTAAGAATGGGGTAGGGGAAAAGAACTAACTACTACCTATTTTAACTCAGCACTCAATTCACCGTTGGTTTAGCACGCTGCTGCTGGTAAAATCCGACAACTTTCTGCACATAGGTAGCAGTAAAGCCACTATTACAACCTGTGTAGTTACCAGTCATCCACCAGCAAGAAGTGCTACGCACAGCAGCAATTTCATTATTGTTGGTAGCGCGAAACTGCTGATTTAACTCGCGGCGGACAATGCAAGAAATAACTTCGCGTGCGATCGCCTGGTTATTTTCAAACTCTGTCGGTGTAACCTCTTTTTTGAGACAATTCCTTGACCAGCCTTTAAGGGTTTCTGGTTTTACTTGCCAATTACTGTACAGTCCATCATTTACTTTGCCTGTTTGCGGTGCAGCTAGGCGCAATGCTTCTACCATCGCTGCAACTTGAGCATTAGATACCCGTTGTTGTGCTTGAGCTAACAATGGCAACAGTGTAAAGCTAAAAACCAATCCAGAAATGAGTAGTAGTTGCCTGGTGTTTTTTCTCATGGGTGGATTAATTTTTAATACAGATAAACATCAAAAATTAGCATACTATTTTTTGCATCCCCACAAAATCCCATACTGGGATGAGGATAGTTGAAATTCAAAATTTCAAAGTAGCGATCGCTCTAGTGGTGATCAAAGCTGCTTGCTAGAAAGCCAGAAATAGATTTCATACAGCAATTTCGACAACTTTATCTGTTGATTCAATTACATTACAACTGTTGGCAACATCTAGCCAACCTTCAATCGCATCTTTTAAATTAGCCATCACCTCTTTCATCGTGTCGCCTTCAGTAATACAACCGGGAAGCGCGGGAACTTCTGCCCAATAGCCACCTTCTTCTGCTGGATGAATAATTGCTCTGATTTTCATACACCTGTGAAACATCTTTCACTTGATTACTTTGTACTTACTCTGCGATATTTTTATCTTGTTTTGCAAGCTGAAGTATCAGACGTATAAAGTTGCCAGTCAGATAAATCATAAACTCTATTTCATCTACTGAAAACGCTTCATTGTGCTTAACAGCTTCATTCTGGTAACGTGAGTATTGATTAAATAAAAGCTCCTTATACAAGTTCAACACTTGAGGATGTAAGCCCTTCTCTCTAAACATATTTTCAAGCGTATTTTTCTGCTTTTCTAATGGGGCATTGTTATTCAAAATCTTCTTCAGAAGTTGCTCAAGAGCAAAGCGTAGATTATCAAGCAAGTTCCTGTATTGACTTGTTTCACCACTTTGGTAAATTGTAAGTGCTATTTCAAAATATTCAGCGACTTTGGGATAATCTTCCAGTCCAGAAATAACACAATCGATAATACCCTTATCCAAAAAAGGCTCACCGTAGGGATAAACAATTACTTGCTTACGTTTTTTGTAAATTTGAAAACTAACACTGGGTGTTAATATAGACAATCTCTTAATTTCTCCTACTATCTTTGAAACCATATCTCGCGTTTCCTCATATTTATTTTCTAGAACCCAGAAAATAAATTGTATAACTGTAGCTAGTTCTTTTGGAGTATTGCAATCATTAACGCACTTATATACATTGGTATCGCCAAACCCTTTTTCTGTATACTCAAAGTTAGATTGTAAAGCCTTAATTGTATCTGGTACAAGTGCTTGGTAAACTGCCTGCGATTTTTTTATGATAGGTTTATCGGCTTTATGAATGTTAAATATTTCAGTAAAATACTTATCAATATCTGGATTTAAAACTATATAATTCCCTATTAATTCATTGAGTAATTTAATTAATCTATTCTTGTATTTTAAGAAATCTTCTTCCTGAGATAATTCAATGTTCCAGCGTTTGTAATGATTTTTTAAACGTTTTTCAATTTGCATATTGAGAACCTATATTTTCTTTTTGACTTTCTACTCTAATAACCAACCAAATAAATTTCCTACCGTAAGCTGTAAATCAATGGCAAAAGATGGCACAGGAATTAACTGCTCTGCCTGATCAAATAATTCTGGTGGCTGGTTGGAAAAATATACAAATACTACTCTTTCCGTGGGGTCAATTAGCCAACCCATTTGAGTTCCATTTTTCAAGGAATGCAATATTTTAGCAATGACTTTCGTTTGGCTTTGTCCAGGTGAGAGGATTTCAATTATCCAATCGGGTGCTAGTGCAAAAATATTGGCGATACCCCCATTTTCATTGCGAGGAATTCTATCCCACAGAAACACGGCTACATCTGGAACGATCGCACGTCCTGCAAAAATGCAGCGTAACTCTGGAAATGCCCGCGCAATTTTCTGCGGCTTAGTGACTCCATTGATGGTAATAATTAATTCACCTTGAATTGTACTGTGTTCACCCTGTGGCATAGATTTCTGAATAATCTGACCATTAATGTACTCACTTGCAGGTTTAGTTTCTGGTAGCTTCAGAAACTCCTCTAATGTCAAAGTTTTGGTTGGTGTCTGTACCATTGGCGACTACCTTTCCTATTCTTCACTGATTTAAACTAACTTTTCACCTGTTCGCAAAAGCTTTAATGCTTTTGGCAAAGTAGCAATTAAAATCTCTTGTAACCTATATCCAGATTGTCATGCTACTAACACTGGATGATTGAGTTTCCGCGAAGCATATAGTAGTGCTGCTTTGAGATCATCTGCTTCTAGAACAGGCATTTCTTCTAATATTTGTTCTGCATTAAGTCCAGCAACAAATAAGTCTAATACATCTGACACCCTAATTCTCATCCCTCGAATACATGGGCGACAGCCGCATTGTTTGGGATTAATTGTAATTCTGCTCAGTAAGTTTGACATATAGTTTTACTTGAAGATTAATCCTAATCTACTACTTAAACAACATCTGCCTCTGCGATTTGCCAGATTAATCTATAGTATGCAGCCGTAACCATTCGACGAGTGCATCTCGACCTAAATTACCTGATGCTACTGCTAAGATAATTTGCTCTTGTTCATCAACAGCAGCACTAATTTCAATTCCATTTAGTATCATAAAAGTTTCCATTGCAGCTTGACCAGTGCGCTTATTGCCATCAACAAATGGATGATTCATGATAATTGAAAAGCCTAAAGCAACAGCTTTATCAATTACGCTGGGATACAAATCTTCACCGCCAAATGTCATGCGAGGTTGAGCTATGGCAGATTCTAAACCACCTAAATCACGAACTCCTAATTTTCCTCCTGATTGCTCAACAATTTGACGATGTAGATGCAATACTTCCAATAATGATAAATAACGCATCATGCCAAACGTCGGTAGAGTTCAGCATTTTTTTTCAGCACATAATTTGCTGCGATAGTAAAATCGCTTTTTTCCTCACTTAACCATTCTTCTATACTGGCACTTAACAAAGCCTCAAGAGAAATACCGTGGAAACTGGCTATTTCTTGTAACTTTTGTAATTGACTATCGGGAATATCAATTGTAATAGAAGCCATAATTATTTATCTCCTGCATATGCAAGTAAAGTTTAAGATTCATAGAAAAACTCCTCAGTAACTGACTGTTTAAACAACAGCAGTTTCTGCGTAGACGCTAGCTGCTTGCTGTAAGCATCGCTCCCTGCATTCTCCCTAAAGCATCGATTAAACTTTGCAATTGTTGGTCTGCTTTCAACACGGCTAAACCGCGTACAGTTACCTTACCAGGAGAATAAACAAAGCGGGTTTTCAGATGTTCTGGTAAGTTTGCTGCAAGTAAATTCCAAGCTGGTTCTTCCATTGGGGTTTCTAAAACAATGTGCTGCTTGTTCTCTGGTTTAATGCGGCTAAATCCTAATTTTTTCGCTATTTGTTTGAGTTCCATTACCCGTAATAGTTGATTGGCGGGGACTGGTAAACTACCATAGCGATCGCTCCACTCAGCTGCAATCAGCGTTAATTCTTCTTTGGATTTCACAGCCGCTACCGCACGATATGCACTCATCTTTTGATCAATATCAGGAATATAATCAGCAGGGATAAAGGCGGTGAGGTTGAGGTCAATTTGGGTATCGTCAACTTTGGGTATTTCTTGACCGCGAATCTCTCGAATCGATTCTTCCAACATTTCCATATACAAATCAAAGCCGATCGCTTCCATTTGACCGGATTGTTCTGCACCTAGCAAGTTACCCACACCCCTGATTTCCATGTCGCGCATTGCTAGCTGATAGCCAGAACCGAGTTGTGTAAATTCCTGAATCGCCCTTAAACGTTGCCGTGCGGCATCAGATAACTCTCGCTGTTTGGGATAAAATAACCAAGCGTGGGCTTGAATCCCTGCACGTCCTACCCGTCCACGTAATTGGTATAGTTGCGATAAACCAAACCTGTGAGCGTCTTCAATTAAGATGGTGTTGACGCGGGGGATATCTAAACCTGATTCAATAATTGTCGTACAAACTAGGATATCTGCGTCACCATTGCTGAAGGTGAGCATGGTTGATTCTAATTCGCTTTCGTCCATTTGACCGTGAGCGATCGCAAATCTTCCCCCTGGGATCATCTCCCGTAGATTTGCCGTTGTCTCTTCAATTCCTTCAACTCTTGGGACTACATAGAATACCTGTCCGCCTCTATCTAGTTCTTGACGAATTGCACTACGTATGCTGTCTGGATTTCTGGGGGAGAGGTGAGTTTGAATTGGTCGTCTGGTGGGGGGTGGGGTGGTAATTAAACTCATTTCCCGAATCCCCGATAAGGACATATACAAGGTGCGAGGAATTGGGGTGGCGGAGAGAGTCAGGACATCAATTTGGGTTTTCAGGCTTTTAATTTTCTCTTTCTGGTTTACCCCAAATCTTTGTTCTTCGTCTATTACCAACAGTCCTAAGTCTTGGAAACTCACACCTTTGCCTAAAAGTTGGTGTGTCCCGACGACTATATCTAATTCACCTGTGGCTAGACGCTTTTGAATATCCCGCCGTTCTTCTGCGCTGCGGAAGCGGTTGAGTAAGCCGACATTCACGGGGTAAGGGGCGAAGCGTTCTTTGAGGGTGTGGTAGTGTTGCTGGGTGAGGATGGTAGTTGGTGCGAGTAAGGCGACTTGTTTACCGGAGGTGACGGCTTTGAAAATGGCGCGAATGGCGACTTCTGTTTTCCCGAAACCGACATCACCACAAACTAAACGATCCATTGGGCGATCGCTTTCCATATCTCTTTTGACATCCTGCACCGCTTTTAGCTGGTCGGTTGTAGGTTGGTAGGGGAAGGAATCTTCCATTTCCTCTTGCCAAGGCATATCTTGGGGATAAGAAAAACCCTGTTGTTGCGATCGCGCGGCGTACAATTTCAGTAAGTCTACCGCTAATTTCTTGATGGCTTTGCGGACACGGTTCTTGGTATTTTCCCAAGCTTTACCCGTCATCTTATGCAGTTCTGGGGCTTTATCTCCGGTGCTGCGGAATCTGGATAATGAGCCTACTTGGTCAGCTGAAACTCTCAAAGTACCGTCAGCATACTGTACCACTATATAATCACGGGTTTCGTCGTTAATTGTCAGGCTTTCTAACTTAACAAATTTGCCAATCCCATGACTTCTGTGAACGACATAATCCCCAGGACGCAGTTTATTAGGGTCAACTTGTTTAGATGCAGCTTTGCGCCGTTTGCGGATGTAGCTAGGTGTGGCTAAGGAATGCTGTCCAAAAAATTCCCGGTCAGTGATGACTACTAAGCGGTAAGTCGGTAAAATAAAACCTTCCAGTTCCGCCAGTCCCGAATATTTCAAAGCTATGGGGATATGGTTGATTTGCAGCTTGTCAATGGCTTGGTAGTCGCGGGGGTTGGGAATAAACTGCGCTGGACAATCGTGTTCTTGTAAGAGGGAGACAGAACGGGAAGGTTGAGCAGAAATTAACCAAATCGAGAAATTGCGATCGCGTTCTTGGCGTAGCGTGTCCGCCAGTTTTGCAAATTGGTGCGGCGTAACTGGTACAGCCCGACTAGCTAAATTCATCCCGCTATTTTCTTCTGCTAGTTCTGATAAATATAAAGTTTTAAATCTCGTGACATCAGCTAGACAGTCATCAAAAGACCGATGAATCTTGGGTAATTGTAGTTTTCCTAGTTCATATTCTCCCGTTCCCAGTGACCATTGTTCCTCAGCATTTTCCACCCAGCGATCGCTATGAGCATGACATTGTTCTGGCTCATCAATGGCAATTAGGGTATCCTCTGGTAAGTAATCCAGTATTGAAGCGGGTCTTTCAAAAGCTAAACCCAAAAAACGACGGCTACCTTCTATGAGTAGTGAGTGTTGAGTCACCGAAGTTTGCCCGGAGGGAGACCCTCCTTGCAACTTCTCGCTGTTAGCGGTAGCGATGCGTTCAGCCGATGCTGAGTCAGAATTCAACTCAGCACTCAGCACTCGGAACTCAGCACTATCTTTAAGTGCTTCTAAGATGATGGGAGTAAAGCTAGTAGGGGTGAGAGTAATCTGTGCAATTTTGTCAAGGGCAGAACGTTGAGTTGTGGTGTCAAATTCCCGGATTTGCTCAATTTCATCACCAAACCATTCCAACCGGACTGGCAATTCCGAAGATACTGGAAAGACATCCACAATATCACCGCGCCGACTCCACTGTCCTTCTGTTTCTACTAGCGGTACGCGTTCATACCCCAAACGAGTAATTTTTTCACTGAAAATATCCAGGTCAAATTCCATCCCCCGCTTCAGGGTGAGACATAAGGGAGTAAAAGCTGCTGGTGGCGGTAAATGTGGTTGCAACGCCCCAACAGTAGCTACTACTGCGATTTTATTTAATTGTTGAGAGTTGCTTGTTGATTGTTGAGAGTTGACTATTGATTGTTGAGAGTTGACTATTGATTGTTGAGAGTTGACTATTGATTGTTGAGAGTTGACTATTGATTGTTGAGAGTTGCTTGTTGATTGTTGACCGTTGACTGTTGATTGTTGACTCTTAACCAAATCCGCCAAAACCTGCATCTGTCCCCAGGTCATTTCCGTTTCAGGATCAAAGGGTTCGTAGGGAGAAGCTTCAGATGTGGGGTAAAAATGTACAGTCTGCCATCCCATTGCTTCTAACTGTGCGTAAGCGCGTCCGGCTTCTTCCAAGGTGGCACAAACTACCAATAAATTCCTGTGAGAATTTTGTGCTAATGCCGAAGCGACTAAGCCTTTAGGTAGACGAGAGATGCCATTTAAGCGCAAATCTTGTTGACGATTTAACTTAGAAAGTAACTCAGTGCTGAGTGGCGATCGCGCCAAGGCACGCACAATAGAAGAAAATGCCATAAGTTCAACTAACGGAGGAAGTCTTTGTAGATTGAGAAGGTATAGTGACGGCTATGTCCACCATTTTAAGTGGTGTTAGTCGTCGAGGGGGTGGGGAATCGCAAGGTAAAAGTAAAAAATGGATGTTTTGATTTTTTGTCTGTTCTGACAAAAACTACTATTTTTATGTATAGCTAAACATTTATCAGAGAAACTTTAATACTACATACTAATGATGAAGCTAGTTTCGCTTTTGAATAGCGGCAATTTATAATATGTCCTTTGAAATTTTAATCATTCTCGTACTAATTATTGCGAATGGTGTGTTTTCGATGTCTGAGATGGCGATCGTCTCAGCGAGGAAGGTTAGGCTACAACAGCTTGCTAATCAAGGCGATACTAAGGCAAGGGTCGCACTGAAGTTAGCAGAATCTCCGAATAATTTTCTGTCTACTGTTCAAGTCGGTATTACCCTCATTGGTATCCTGACTGGTGCTTTTGGGGGAGCGACAATTGCCAACAGCCTAGCCATGTATGTAAAACGCATACCTTTTTTAGCAGCTTATAGTGAACAAATATCCTTTGGGATCGTAGTTTTGATTATTACGTATTTATCTTTGATCATCGGTGAACTAGTGCCGAAACGTTTGGCGTTAAACAACCCAGAACGCATTGCGGCGGTTGTTGCTATTCCCATGCGAGCCTTAGCAGCATTAGCTTCTCCAGTAGTATATTTACTCAGTGCTTCTACAGAGATGGTGTTGCGAGTTTTGGGGATCGCCCCTTCTGTAGAACCGTCAGTTACTGAAGAAGAAATTAAAATCCTCATTGAACAAGGTACAGAGGCGGGAACTTTTGAAGAAGCAGAACAGGATATGGTAGAGCGAGTTTTTCGTCTAGGCGATCGCTCTGTCATATCCTTTATGACACCCCGTCCTGATATTGTCTGGTTAGATTTAGACGGTTCACAAGAAGAGAATCGGCAAAAGTTAAGCGAAAATACTTATTCTCGTTACCCAGTTTGTCAAGGAGGACTGGACAATGTATTGGGTATTATCCCAGTCACCGACTTGCTTTCCAGGAGTTTTCGCGGAGAACACATAGACTTAACGGTAGGATTACGTCAACCTGTATTTGTCCCAGAAAGCACCCGTGGTTTAAAAGTTTTGGAGTTATTCAAGCAAACTGCAACTCACATGGCTTTGATTGTCGATGAATACGGCGTGATTCAAGGGTTATTAACTCTCAATGACATTATGAGCGAAATCGTTGGGGATGTTCCAGCTAGCCCCGGAGAGTATGAACCCCAAGCGGTGCAAAGAGAAGATGGTTCTTGGCTAGTAGACGGGATGATAGCTGTAGAAGAATTCTTTGAACTTTTTGGGATGAAGGAATTAGAATTTGAGGAACGAGGTAGCTACCAAACCCTAGGAGGTTTTGTGATTACCCATTTAGGCCGCATCCCCGCCGCCGCCGATCATTTTGAATGGGAGGGGATGCGAATCGAAGTGATGGATATGGACGGTAATCGCGTGGATAAGGTATTGGTAGTCCCACGAGGAAATTATGGCAATGAACGTTAACTGTTGACGGTGAAAATTACTCTTGTTTTTGCGATCGCTTTCACAAATAAAATCTTTTTTGATATGCCAGCTAAAGACTTTTACCATAACACCGTAAAAAATGCCCTAATTAAAGAAAAATGGAGAATTACTCATGATCCATTGACGCTGAAATTAGGCAAGAAAGATTTTTATATAGATTTAGGTGCAACTCGGTTGTTGGCGGCGCAAAAGCTAGATCACAAAATTGCAGTAGAGATTAAAAGCTTTACAGGTCGCTCAGATATTGATGATCTAGAGAAAGCTTTGGGACAATATGTATTGTATCAAGATGTATTAGCAGAGTTAGAGCCAGAAAGGGAGTTATATTTAGCTGTTGCTACTAGCGTGGTGGAAGATTTGTTTGAAGAACCCATAGGTAAGCTATTACTCAAAAATCGGCGATTAAAATTAATTGCATTTGATCCTAAGCAGGAGGAGATCAAGGAATGGATAGTTCCCAATTAGATTATTATCGTCAAGTGATTGAAAGGGTATTGAGTGAATATGCAGCCCTGCCATATTCCTATGCTCCTATTCAATCTGAAGTTATATTTGATCGTACCCGTGATCGCTATTTATGGATGGATGTAGGTTGGGATGGCGATCGCCGTGTACATGGCTGTTTGGCTCATGTTGACCTAATAGATAGTAAAATTTGGATTCAAAGAGATGGCACAGAAGAGGGGATTGCCGCAGATTTAGAACGGGCTGGAATCCCTAAAGAGCATATTGTACTAGGCTTTCGTCCGCCTGAGTTGCGTCCCTATACAGGTTATGCTGTCGCTTAATTGATTCAGGAATTTCATCTAAGGGATTTCCAGAACATAAATTATCCCACCTACTCATGTGATAATATTTTTCCTCTGCCCCCTACCCCCTTGCTTACCTTAGTGATGGGATATTTTTTTAGTGAGAAATCCCTAACTCTTCGATAGCCGTTTCACTTCTTCACCCGCTAGCATTTGATGGGCTTTCGCCAAAAATTGGGGAATTTTATCCGCATGGGGGCTGTGGATGAGACATGGGTGCAAGTCTAGTTCATCTAATTTATCGGCTTTTTTACCAGGAAACCAGTGACTACCGTTACCCAGCAGGTTGTAACGCATTTTGGCATAGTCTACTAAATCGTAGGCAGTTGCCAGATTCCACAACCATAAAATCACCCGCATATTAACCTCTCCTGGGGTTTCTTGCCATTGTGGTAAGTTAGTTTCCCAAGTTTTTACCCAATCTTCTCCTAAAGTAGCGATCGCTTCCTCTTCCAACCTAGCCAAAATTGGCGGTAAAATCTCTGAGGCTCTGTCTAGTAATTCTAATGTTTTCAAGTGTTCGTCAAAATCTTGGGGTTTAGCTGCACCAATGCTTAATGTATGCACCTGTGGGTGACTCAGACAAAACAAATCATTAAACACCATCGGACTCAAAGGCGCACACAAATCTACTAATTTCTGTGGCGGATTATATAACAATCCTCCTTTATTAGAAGGACTAATAATAAATACACCCATATCATGATCTGTTGCAGCTGCGATCGCCTGCCAATTCCATTGATTAATGTAATACCAATGCAAATTTACATAATCAAATTCATTAGTATTAATTACATCAATAATTGCATCTGTCGCACCATGAGTGGAAAAACCCACAAACCGCACTTTACCCTCTGCTTGTAGCTGTCGCGCCACATCTAAACAGCCACTAGGACGGATACTATAATCCAATGTTTCACTGTTATTTATACCATGTAGTCCCAGCAAATCTACATAATCTAACTGAAGATAGCGCAGTGATTGTTCAAAAGTCTTGCGAAATTGCTTTGCATCTGCCACAGGAGAGACTTTTGTCTGTACAATCAACTGTTCGCGGGGAAACTTAGGCAATACTTTCCCCAATTGCATTTCTGAGCTACCATATCCACGGGCAGTTTCAATATGATTAATTCCCAACTCAACTGCATAACGAATAGTGGCTTCCAAATTAGCCTGATTATCCACAGGAATATCTGATTGGGAAACATCTTGCCATTTATATTGGTATCTCATCCCGCCGCAGGAAAATACCGGCATTTGCAGTTCTGTGCGTCCGAATCGTCTATATAGCATCAGTTGATTTTAGAATTCTTGCCAATCTCAAATCTACGAAAAAAATTAGGGATACGCCAAAACATACCCCCAAACTCAAAACAAATTTCGTTCAAAGATAGTAAATTAGGGGAGCAGAGGAGAAAAACTATTAGCTTTTTAACTCAACACCGGCTCAGGGACTTCCAGATAAAAAAATATCCAAACTGTAGGGTGCGTCAGTATGAATAAATTCTGAGTATAGTTAGGTTCTATAGCACTGACGCACCCTACCCAACCATCAATTGCGGATAATTTATATTTTGGTGTTCCCTAAACGCCGTGCTACCGCTAACAACACTCCCTAAGAAGCATTTTGTAACTCAGCCGTGCGTACAGCTAACTGTTGTACCTGATTACCGCGTTGTACTTTCACCTGTAAAACTTGACCCAGGCGACTATTTTCGACAACATTCTGCAACTGTTCTGCTTTAGTGATAGCTTGTCCATCAACTTGCATAATCACATCACCGCGCCGAATACCAGCTTTAGCAGCCGGGGAATTGGGTATAACTCGCATCACCAAAACACCGTTAACTTCTGGGATAGTAAAAGCAGAGTTAGGATCAGTGTTATTTTGTTTAGCTAATTCGGGTGTTAAAGTTACCATCTGCACACCTAAATAGGGGTGAGCAACTTTACCATCCCGTTGCAGTTGATCTGCGATCGCTTTAGCTTTATCAATAGGAATAGCAAAGCCAATACCCATCGCATCAGCACGAATCGCTGTATTAATCCCAATTACTTCGCCTCTGTCATTTAGCAAGGGGCCGCCAGAGTTACCTGGATTAATAGCCGCGTCAGTTTGGATGAAATCTAACCGCTTGTCAGAAATACCAACTTGTGCGCTAGAACGCTTAAGGGTGCTGACAATACCCAAGGTGACGGTATTATCAAAACCTAAAGGATTCCCAACTGCGATCGCCCAGTCTCCTACCTGTACATTAGTAGAAGAACCCAAAGGCGCAACAGGTAAACTGTTCCCAGCGTTGATTTTCACCACAGCCAAATCTGTGACTTCATCAATACCTTGAACTTTGCCATCAAAGGTGCGACCATCTTTTAGTCTGACAGTCACGCGATCGGCTTTATCCACCACATGGGCATTAGTTAAAATTAAGCCACTCTTATCAATAATGAAACCAGAACCTAGACCCCGCAATTGTTCAGACGGTAATTGTCCTTGAAAACTGTCACCAAAAAATCTGCGGAACACAGGATCATCAAAAAATGGATCGACACGACGGGTGATTGTGCGTTCTGTATCCAGCCTAACCACGGCTGATCCCACACGATTCACTGCTGCTGTCACAAAACTACTGTTACCTACAGTATTTGCAGATGGTGGTTGTCTTTGAGCAATTAATTCTGGCACATCCACAGTTGTACTAGAACTGGGTGCAGGTTCAGCTTGGGAAGGTAAAACACGCAAAGAACTGAATGTTAGCGCAACTCCTAGAATGATGGCTAATACATGAGTACCGAGTTGGCGTATAGACCGGGGTAATTTAGTAAATCGCATATTCACAACCTAATCTAGTAGCCTAATTGTTACTTGATGGTGACAACTCTATCTAAAGTTATTTTGGCAGATAGTGAAGATAATCCTTGAATATTGACGCTGGCTCTCATCTGCAAGTTTCGCTATGTCAGCCTATCGTTTTAAGGAGGCTATGACACGAGCCACCTGTAACTTAAGTTAATAGAATACTTAACCTAATAGCTATTATGGCAATTTCCCCTTAACAGGTTCGGTTTTACCAATTGCTTGAGGATTAGGGACTAGCTTGCTCCCCTGCTCTTTTCTTCCCACTATTAAGCTAGGATCTTAATATCACCAGTGCTTCAACAAACTATGAACGGCTCAAACCGATTAACTAAAGAATCTTTGCCTGTATCCCAGTCTACCGAACACATACACAGTCATGATGTAGAGGATGGACATATAGCTCATACTGATGCACAAGGAGAGTCAGTTCATCCTCACGTCCATAGCGAAGAATCTTTACGGCGAATTGTCAATCGGTTATCTCGGATTGAAGGACATATTCGAGGTATCAAAACAATGGTGCAACAGAATACCCCTTGCCCTGATGTTTTATTACAAATCGCAGCTGTTAGAGGTGCATTAGATAAAGTCGCAAGAATCGTACTAGATGAACATTTAACTGAGTGCATCGCTAGAGCTGCAAAAGAAGGTGACATAGACTTAGAAATCAAACAACTTAAAGCTGCTTTAGATAGATTTTTACCTTAAAATCTCAGACATAGTTAAACAAATATGTCTGTTATCTCTGTATTTTTCCTTTTAAAAGTATAAGTAACTTGCAATAGTCCAGAATCAAAGCTTTTTACATCTTGCAAAATCAGCATAGTTTCGAGACTAGAGTCATTCACAATTAATTGCCTACCGCTTCCCAAAATAATTGGGTGTATTGAAAGAATTAATTCATCAATAAAACCCTTTAGCAAGAAAAAATAGATTATTTGTGTTCCGCCAACTAACCAAATATTCCCACCACTTGATTGACGTAATGTATTAATAAAGCCTTCCCAATCACTACTGACGAATTTTGCCTGATTATCTGTTTCACCTTGTTCTGTTCTAGAAAATATAAAAACTTCCTTCTCTTGATAAGGGTAATCTCCAAAACTTAAAACCTGTTGATATGTCTTGTGACCCATAATTAATGTGTCAACTTGGGTAAAGAACTCTGTGTAACCATAATCTTGATCTGTAAATAGCCAATCTACCTCTCCTGATCCCCTAGCAATGTATCCATCAAGGCTAGAAGCAATGAACAAGCTGATTTTTCTCATAGTTCCCTTAAACTTTGTATGAATAAATTCAGTCCTAATACTTCTTAAGTATTAACTAATTTATGATTTCAGAAAATTATCATTTTAACTATTCTTTAACTACTAACACAGACAAACATTTAATCCTTTTCTTGCATGGATTTATGGGTAATATTCATGAATTTGATGCCACTATAAAACTACTAGCAGATAATTTTTCCTATTTAATACTTGACCTACCCGGACATGGAAATACTCAAGTCTCAGGAGTAGACAACTATTATACAATGCCAAAAACGGCAGAAGCTATTATTAGCTTACTAGATAAATTAAATATTCCTAAATGCTTCTTAGTTGGTTATTCAATGGGTGGTAGATTGGCTTTATATTTAACTCTAAATTTTCCTGAGAGTTTTTATAAAGTTATATTAGAATCAGCTTCCCCAGGATTAGCAACAGAAGCGGAACAAATAGAAAGAATTCAACGTGATGCTCAAATAGCTAGAAAGTTAGCTAGAAGTGCATCTAAAATTGATTTTGCAGCTTTTTTGTTTAATTGGTACAATCAACCAATTTTTGGTTCTATGAAAAATCATCTAGAATTTAATAGAATGTTAGAAAGCCGACTGCAAAATAATCCTAAAGAATTAACTAAATCGTTGCAATTTATGGGAACTGGTAGCCAACCATCATTATGGGATAAGTTGCAAAACAATCAAATTCCTTTACTTTTAATGGTAGGTGAAAATGATGCTAAATTTATAGATATTAATAAAGAAATGGCTCAAATTTGCCGAGCATCCCAACTAAAAATCATCAATAATTCTGCACATAATATTCACTTTGAAAATACTTCAGAGTTTGTATATCATCTCAAAGTTTATTTTCAGTCAACTACGTAGAACGGCGTAAATAATTAAAGGTTTGTAGTAAGAACTTTAGTCCGAAAAGAAGGACTAAAGTCCTTACTACAAACTCGATCGCAATAACTTTACGCAGCACCGACTAAACGCCGCGCTTCCGCTAACAAAACTCATCACTCATTCCATTCTCGGACGAGGACGGCGAGATTTTTGTTTTCTCGGTTGTCGCTTTTCACGTAAGCGATCGCTAACTTCATCAAAAAACTCTCTTCTGATGTAAGGATAATCACCCACCCAGATGTTACGACTGGGAACAAAAACATCACTATAGTCTTCAATGCTGCTCAAATCTGGACGATTTGACATGACAATCATTTCGGCTATCTGTCCACGGGTAATTTCTTTATGAAAAGGACGCAGTGGTGCTTCTAACTCGACGCTAAATCCCGTGTCATCGCCAACTTCGATGTTAATGCGTTTTTCCCGGTTTTCGACAATGACTAATTCGCCTTTGCTGTTAACGGTTTCTTGTTTACCAATGAGTTTTTCTGTAATCCACCAATCAAGAATCCGACCCCGAAAAAAGCCGCTATATTTGTAACGGCGGTATTTTATATTACGGACACTAGCCTGAAATGCTGGATACCACATCCAGAACAGCGCACCCATTACTCCCAGGAAAAATATAAAGAAAAAATCGAGCTTAAACACTCCTCGGACAAGCAATATTACAACTAGAACAACGACAGAAATTAATAGTCGCTGTAAAAAATTGGCAAACTTCCCCCAATAATACTTGTACTGTGGGCCAGTGGCAATTAGGGGGATGAGTTGTTCAAATTTCTGGCGAGTCAGTGGGACAAGCATAATAGTGCTGAGTGCTGAGTGCTGAGTAATGAGTTAGGAGTTAGGAGTTGGGAGTGGTGAGTTAGGAGTTGGGAGTTGGGAGTTGGGAGTTGGGGTTAGAGGATTTTTTCTAATCCATATACTAATGACTTTAACTGTAAAACTTTGCGAATTGCTAGTAAGACTCCTGGCATATAGCAAGCGCGATCGCTAGTATCATGGCGTAAAGTATAAATTTGCCCAGGTGCGCCAAAAATTACTTCTTGATGGGCTATCAGTCCAGGCAAGCGCACACTATGTATTCTAATCCCTTCCTCAGCTAAACTACCTCTAGCCCCTGGAATTTTTTCCGTTTCTTCCACAACCGCAGGGTTAAATGTTTTACCTAGTTCTGCGAGTAATTGAGCAGTTTGAATGGCTGTACCACTGGGCGCATCGGCTTTTTGGTTGTGATGCAGTTCGATAATTTCTACATGGTCAAAATATCGGGAAGCGGTGACGGCGGCTTGTTGTAGCAGTACCATCCCAATGGAAAAGTTGGGAATCACTAAACAACCTGTACTAGCTTTCTCGGCAAAATCCGCCAAACTTTGCAGTTGTTCTGGACTTAACCCCGTAGTCCCAACCACAGGACGAATCCCATAGGCGATCGCACTCCGCACATTATCGTAAACTGAATCAGGATGGGTAAAGTCTACTATCACCCCAGGAGGCCCTTGTCTTTCCCCAGCCACATAACCCAACATTGGTTCTAATTGGTTAGTGATAGGTATTTCTAAAGGTTCTGCTAAACCTGCTAATTCTCCCGCATCTTTACCTTGATGTTCAGCACTGTGGTCAATTGCACCCATAAGGTTTAAGTCGGGTGATTCTGCTATCGCCTTCACCACCTCACGACCCATTTTGCCAGCCGCACCATTCACAATCACCGGGATAGGAGCTTGATTCGTCATAATTACAACTATAGTTTTTTAAGTCAACCAGGGATTTATTGTAGAGATTTTAGTGTGCTTGTTGCTAGTGTTTTATTAAGAAAGGCTGGGGACAGGTGATAGATGATAAGAAAGCAGGGGGAGCAGGGGAAGGAAAATACAATGCCCAATGCCTAGCTAGCCTGGTCACTGCACTTAGTCGTCTACGACACGCTCTGCGTCCCGCAGGGAACGGAGAGAACGCAGAGAAGTGCAATGACTAATGACTAATGACTACTGCTTTTCAAAAAGCATGAAAATGATTATCATTGAGCAATGAAGGTACTAAATATAACTGTTGTTGGTGGACTGGCTGGCAGTGGCAAAACAACGTGGATTTGCCAACAGATGCAGAATCTCACAGCTAGTGAGAATATAATTTATTTTAGTCCTGGTACGGGAAATGTTCCCATTGACCAGACGCGCCTAGCTGCGGAATTTCCCCATGTGCAAGTTTTTCAGGATGGGCAAGAAGTTGAGTTTCTGCACCAATTAACAACAGCCGAGACTGTCTATATAGAATTGGGGTTTTATCTGGAATTAAGCAGTATCCATAAAATATTAGATGGTTTATCTTACCAAGCCTTGGCTATCCTGCCGCCAAAACTTCAGGATTCTGAGTATCATGCTTGGGCAGACAAAATTATTAAAGGTGCAGATATTGACCCTAATATTACCGCCAATAAGCTTTGGCGTGTTCCCAGTAGTGGCCAAGTGATTGATGAAGACAGTTTACGAGAGTTTTGGTACGAAGTAACTCATGGTGCTTATGGTTTTGTTAGTCGCGCCAAGGGGATTTTTGATGTCGCTGATGGCCGGGTGCTATATGCAGATTTTGTTGCAGGTGTACCAACAATCGATTTTCTGGAACTAGACTTACCACGCCACTTGGAAGGTAGACCGCAAAGATTTAGTGGTATTGAGGTATTAGGAGAGAACTTAGACGAGTCTACCATGAGGCAAACCTTAGAAGATTGCTATTTATCAGAAACTGCGATCGCACAATACCAACAACAGGTAAGACAAATTTTAATTGAGGAGACTATAGAGTGAAAATAGCAGTCATGTCTTGCATTCATGGTAACTATGAAGCCTTAGATGCAGTCTTGTTAGATATTGACCAACAAAAAGCCGAAAAGATTTTTTGTCTAGGTGACTTAGTCGGATACGGGCCATATCCTAATGCAGTAATTACACAAATTCATTCTCTAGATATTCCTACTTGTGCTGGTTGTTGGGATGAAGATATTGTAGAAGGCTTAAACTCCTGTGACTGTAGTTACCCTTCACTATTAGCTGAAAAACGCGGCAAAATAGCCCACGAATGGACATATAAAGAACTCTATCCCGAAAATAAGGAATTTCTCGCCAAACTACCCCACGGCTTAGGTCAAGATAATTTGGTTTTCGTTCATGGTAGTCCCCAAAGTAACCATGAATATTTATTACCAGAACTTGACGCTTTTGCCGCCTTAGAAAGAGTAATTTCCGCAGATGCAGATGTATTGTTTTGCGGACATACTCATGTACCCTATGTCCGTACTTTGGACGCAGGTAGTCTGCAAGTCCGTGTTCAAAGTACAGGAGTAGAAGAGAAGGAAATTAACTTTTCTACTCCTATCAAGCGAATTGTCAATGTAGGTTCAGTCGGAGAACCTAGACATGGACGACCCAATGCTACATATGTAATTTATGACACGGATACTCAAGCAGTGAGTTTACGAGAAGTAACTTACGACTATCAAAAAACCTGTGCAGCCATCATCGAAAAAGGTTTACCTGCCATTTTTGCATGGCGTTTAGCCCAAGGTTTGGAATACGCAGAAAGGGCTGAAGACCCCACCCATATTTGTACTAGATGATGGGGACTGGGGACTGGGGAGAAGGTAAAGTGACTAATAACTTACTACTTACTACTTACTACTTACTACTTACTACTTACTACTCACTACTCAGCATCGGCTAAACGCCGCGCTACCGCTAACAGCACTCAGCACTTTTAAAAGTAATTTAAGAGCGAAAATCTAGATGAATAAGTGGGCAATTTTAAGCGGAATTGAAGGTAATTTAGCGGCATATGAAGCTGTATTAGCAGATATTAATCGCCAAATTAATCAAGTAGAGGCTTTATATATTTTGGGTGATTTAGTAGGGCCAACACCAGAAGCAGAAAAATTAGTAGAACGAGTCCGTAACCCACAGATTGGTGAATTAGAACCACTCATTTGTAAAGGTTGGTGGGAAGAACAATGTTTTATTTTGCACGGTCTGGGGGCTACTGGAGAAGCAGATGATTTAATGGCAAAATATGGTGGTGAAACAGTTAAGTTACTCTGGGAATCTGTTTCTCGTCAAACAGTACAATGGCTAAGAAATCTAGATTTTGGTTTTTTTGAACTAGATTCTTTATTAATTCACGGTACAACTGTATCTGTAGATGAAGAATTAACACCAGACACGCCACCAATTCAAATGCTTGACCGCCTCTCACGAATGCAAGCTAATAACTTATTTTGTGGACGTTCTGGTTTGGCTTTTCAATATCAGTTACAAGCAGGTTCAGTTACTACAGGTATCACTACTCTTGATAGTGAAGTCTCTCCCCAAAAGGTGGAAATTTTGCCGCGCCAAGTCATCGGGGTAGGGAATGTAGGAAAAACACCAGGAGAAGCTAAATATACTCTTTATAATCCTACCAGTAACCATATAGAATTTAGAACTGTTCGTTATGGTGTGAGTAAAAGATTTCAGGTAAATTCAACTAACAGAGTGGCTTTCTGAATAAACTCTCTTAGGTGTCTAATTACTCGAAGAAATCATAATGTAGGGTCTTGCAGTTGCTAGATGGCGTGCAGCAATGCCAGGATTTTGATGATGTACATCGTGATTGATTGTTGCTTGAACCACAGTTGCTCCAAAAATTCTCTCTCCCCATGTTTCAAGAGTGCTGGGAATTTTCATCTCAAATGTTCCGTATTGTCCTTTCTGGTGATGCACAAGACGGAAAAATACTATATCCCCTAACCCATAAACAATTCGGATAAATAACCAAAACCAAAAGAATTTTTCTCCCCCTACGAAGACTAATATACCTAAAATCAATAGTTTGATCAGTAAATCTAGTCCTAGTTGAAGATTAAATTCATTTACTTGTAGTGAGCGAATAAAACTTTGTTCTGGCGCACTCAAGGCATTAAAAATAACAACAAGAAAGTTCCCTCGAATATGGTAAGCATCTGGGTCAGATTCTGTTGCAGGGCTACGATGATGAGCCAGATGAATCTCTCTCATTTGTGGGTAACTTAGTGTGACAATAGAAAGTGGAATAGGACTAATACCCAAACATTTGATTATCTTGTTTATCTGTTTTTCATCTTTAACATGAAGAAGTTCATGTACACTAATAACCCAACGAGGCAGTGTAACAGCAACAATCACAAATAAAACCCAACTGGAAATAAATTCAGTTATAAATAACCCATAAGCCGCTATTAGGATGAGAGCCGCGATAGTGCAATCACGGATATATTGACTGGCATCATCATCATTAACTATATACTCATTTGGACATTTATTGGTATTTTTGAGCATTGCTTTTGTAAAATTCAGTTATGTTTTTGGATTTTACACTAAGCTTTTGATAAATTCAAAATTCCAACAAATGATTAAGCTAAATTTAAGAGATAAGTTTGTTCAATAGTTTGATATTAATGATTCACTTCCCTCTGCAAAATGCTGGAAACCCTTGATTTATTTTTGAGAAGTAGGAGAGAGCGAGAAAGGTTACAGGTTAAAAATATCCACAAAACATTTGTAACCTTTAGCTCTCACAGAGTCATCGCTGAGATAAATCCATTAAATTAGAAAGTTTGTAAACAATTCGCGCCCCGACATTACCATCCCACTCAGCATCACCAACTTCGCACACATCAAAACCAATAATTTTTCTCCCACTCTTTACCAATTCTCGGAACAGACAAAAACTTTGCTCTAATTCTAACCCTCCAGGAACAGGAGTACCCGTATTTGGACAAAGTTTGGGATCTAAACCGTCTACATCAAAGCTAATGTGAACATATTCTGGTAAGTGGCTAATAATTTCTTGGCATAAATTTATCCAGGTTGTTCCCGAATATAACTTCTGTTGAATAGCAGGGTCATAATATGCCACAATTCGACTATTTGATTGGTCAATGATTTGCACTTCATCATGACAAATATCGCGCAAACCTACCTGCACTAATTTAGAAATTTGTGGTATCTTCATAGCATTAAACATGATGGAAGCGTGGGAAAATTCAAATCCCTCATAGGCATCACGTAAATCTGCATGTGCGTCAATATGTAGAATACCAAAGTTAGGATATTTAGCTGCTATGGCTTGGAAGTAACCTAGTGGTGAACTGTGATCCCCACCAATCACAGCAACTCGCTTACCCTTATTTATTGCTTTCTGAGACTGTGTAAATAGCCATTGATTAACCTGTTGAGAAGCCTGATTAATTTCTGTTAAAACAGGTGTTAAATCTGGGGTGTCTGTTAATGCTTTACCTTGCGCTAATCGTTCAATAATTTGTGCAGCTAAGTCACGATAGTAATCATTTTTTTCTAAAATATCTTGGGGAATTTCTACTAGAAAAATTCCCTGTTTCCAGCCATCGGGGTTGTCGAAGTCAAATAAATCCAGTTGAATGGAAGCATCAAGAATACGCTGTGGCCCGTTAGCTGTACCTGCACCATAGGAAACAGTCACTTCCCAAGGTACGGCAAAAACAATTAAGTTGGCAGAGTCATAATCACAAGGTAAACCCAAGAGATTACCGTTAATTTCGCCTACGCCGCTAGGATTATAGTCTTGAAGTTGATTACTCATAGTATTAGGTGACAGGTTATAGGTTACAGGTTACAGCCTATCTCCTGTACCCTATCATCTGTCACCTGTCCCCTGTCCCCTCTAGTAAGTATCATTCTTCACAAGTCCCTCAAGTTTTCTAGTTATAAATACTTTGACGGTGAAGAGGGGAAATCAAAGATTTTAGCCTGATTTACCTGATTTGATGCTGGATGGAGAATAACTATGATTCGTTTGCTTGTTGGTATCTTAGTATTTGTCATTAATACAATTTATCGCGATCGCCCTTATCCTCGCTTTTATGTTTTAGAAACCGTAGCACGAGTACCTTATTTTTCTTATCTGTCGGTGCTACACCTCTACGAAACTCTAGGTTTATGGCGTAAGGCTGACTGGCTCAAGGTTCACTTTGCTGAGTCTTGGAATGAATTGCATCACCTGCTGATTATGGAACATTTGGGAGGTGCTAGTTTTTGGGGCGATCGCTTGTTAGCTAAAACAACTGCTTTAATTTATTACTGGATTATTACGGCGTTGTATCTTGTCTCTCCCCGTGCTGCATACAATTTCATGGAATTGGTGGAAAAGCACGCCTACAATAGCTATGACAAGTTTCTCACCTCTCAAGAGACTGAATTAAAAGCTCTACCTGCACCGGAGATAGCTAGACTCTACTATCGTGATGGCGACTTATATATGTTTGATGAATTTCAAACCGCGCAGACTCCCGCCGAACGTCGTCCACAAATTAATAATCTCTATGATGTGTTTGTAGCCATCCGAGATGATGAGATGGAACACGTCAAGACAATGATTGCTTGTCAATTACCTAATGCTGCACTTTCTTCCATCAGTCCTCATAGTCTCAAACCTCAGACAGTAGAATAATGGTGAGGCGAACTGTTCGGTAATTTGTCCCTAAAATAAAATACAGCCAAAACACAGAGACATGATGATTTGTTTCTGTGTTTTGTCGTTTTTGGTGTTGAGCGATTTTCTGTCCCCTTATACCCGAAAATAAGGGTATGTGAAGCGATCGCTAATAATTTAATCTCAATTTTTCTGTTTTTCAATAAAAGTTTTTGATATTACATTCAATTTAAGTATTATTGACGTTGTTAATTATGTCCTTATTCCGTCCAAAGTCAACAAATCGCGGCTATTATTGGCAAAAGTCCATCAGGCACTAATTAAGACTAATTGCGTCAACTATACTGACTGTGCTAAGTATGCTTCGGTTGATCTGATGCGGAAATTCGATGCGCCGTACTGAAAAATAACTACCAATCAACTAATCCTTTAGTAACCATCAAAGTATTTAAACTGTATGGCTAGTACACTCCTTCACCACACCAAACTATGGTGCGTCTGGGTAGCTGACGCATCATTGCAATTGATCAAATCTATTTCCTTTAGCCAATGTTGGCGGCGTAACAGCCTGCTGAGGAGGATTTTCCCTATCCTTGTTTTAATATCATTTGTCACCGTATTGTTGGCAAGTAATTTCACCCCTGTTATAGCCCAACTCCCACGGCAAGAAATTCGTGGGGTGTGGATGACCAACAATGATTTTGACATCCTCAAGGATCGCCGCAAAGTCCAAGAGGCTATGAATCGACTACGGGAGATGAACTTTAATACTGTCTACCCTGTGGTGTGGAATTCTGGCTATGTGATGTATCCCAGTGCTGTGGCCCAACGAGCCGAGATTCAACCTTTTGTGTTTCGAGGCTCAGATGGACACGATATCTTAGCAGACGTAATTAACCAAGCCCATCGTCGGGGTTTGTTGGCAACTGCTTGGTTTGAATTTGGATTCATGGCCCCCCCTACATCAGAACTCGCCTTGAACCATCCAGAGTGGTTGACAAAAAAACGCGATGGTGGCGAAACTTCGATGAGTGCAGCTGGAGAAGTTGTCTGGCTCAATCCTTTTCACCCCGAAGTGCAGAAGTTTATTAGTGATCTTGTCTTAGAAGTCGTCACGAACTACGATGTTGATGGCATTCAGTTTGACGATCACATGAGTTTGCCTCATGAATTTGGCTATGATCGATACACGGTTTCTCTCTACACCCAAGAAACTAAAAACCCTCCCCCAGCCAATCCTCAAGACCAAGCATGGATAAAGTGGCGAGCTGATAAAATTACGGCATTTATGACCCAGTTACACCAAGGTGTCAAAGCCAGAAAACCCAAGGCCATTTTTTCTGTTGCGCCCAATTATTACGATTTTGCTTATAAGTTTCAACTGCAAGATTGGCTAACGTGGTTGCGGCAAAATCTTGTGGATGAGTTAATTGTGCAAATTTACCGTCCCAACCTGCAAAATTTTATCACCAATATATCCCGTCCCGAAATTCAAGAAGCACAACAAACGATTCCCACTGCGATCGGGATTATGACAGGTTTACGCAATAACCCAGTTTCCATACAACAAATTAAGTCTCAGGTACAAGTTACCCAACAACGCGGATTAGGGGTAGCGTTATTCTACTACGGTAGTATGTGGAACTATTCCTCAGAATCCTTTAATGAACGCCAGGCTGGATTCCAAGCTTTATTCCCATATCCGGCTCTGCGTGCTAGGGTCGAATAAAGGTTTTGGGTTTCCGGTCAAGTATTTAAGCAGAG
The DNA here is from genome assembly GCF_034931465.1 of Anabaena sp. UHCC 0399. Lineage (NCBI taxonomy): Bacteria > Bacillati > Cyanobacteriota > Cyanophyceae > Nostocales > Nostocaceae > Anabaena > Anabaena sp. UHCC 0399. The sequence goes on from NZ_JAYGGZ010000019.1 coordinate 55,982, forward strand.
GAGCAGAGGAATTTTGGATTTTGGATTTTGGATTTGGAATTTTAGATTAAATTTCAATCCAAAATCAAATTGCCTCATGATGGTCTATTTTTGTTTGAACTGGATATGGTCTCAAGCTTTGAACATCTTTTTCATCGATGAAACTTGCTTTTGAACTGGTTTTGATCTGTAAATTGGCAGTAACCACCGTCCCATGTTACTCATCAAGATATATCGGAATGATCTATTGGAGCAAATGACGGGAGAATCAATTGTCGTAGGAGGAGCGCAGTAAACTCGTATACCCAACTTCAAGTAATCTTGTTCATGCCAATAAGAACGAGACTTTTTATCTAAGGTATTGTTGCGAATATTATAGCGGTGCAGGTGTCGTAGAAGAATGGTTAAGCAAGGGTTGGCAACCAATAGCCCTGCCTCGACTGCTCGTTGAGCAATGATTGCATCACAACCAAGAATACCTAAGTGATAGTCAGCTGGAAATGGGCGGATGGGTGTACGAAAAATCCAACAGTCATGAGAACCTTCAGCCGCTTGGTGGTGTAGTACCCATTTGCCACCTTTTTGCTCGTTGTAGCGTGAGATTGTCCAAAATTGACTGCTATCTATCTCATTAGCGCGTTCTAAATTACTATCTTGATCAAAGTAGATATCACCATTACAAATCACTGCTACCTGATTATCCCCGCACTGATTAGCTAGTGTAAACAAATCAGAAAAGAATGGTCTTTTATCAGTGGTAATTATCTCTAGTTTCTCGTGCTGAATATCTTTGAGCAAACCATAATCACCATCACTTTTCGTTTCTAGTAGCACCTTGACTGCATCAACTGCTGGATGGGCTAGGTTGGCGTTAAGACAGGCTATAAACTCAGTAGCTCGTCGTGGATCACATGAGGTATGAAGAGTTGTAATCAGAATTGCCATAATTGTAGATTTAGAAGATTGAGCAGAAACTCTAAATAATAAACTAGTTATTTAGATACATTTATTTTCAAGTATATTCACTTATCTAAGATAAAGCACAATCTACGATGTGATAACAGTAGCTTTACTAAAAAAACACATTACATTTAATATTAGAGACGCGAAATTCCGCGTCTCGACAAAGTAGGCACAAGTAATTTTTAGAAATGTCTATTAAATATCTCAAGCGATCAGCTACGCCGGGCAGAATGCCATCGCCTCAGTCGCTGCGACAATCTCTACTATCCCTAGCCCCTAGACCCTAGCCTCTGTTCTAATAAAGCACAGGCTTGCTCCAAGGATTCCCAGACTTGGTAAGCCAAACATCTAATTTCTGGGGATGGTTGTTCTATGTCGGGAATCATAATTGGGTACATCCCAGCACTGAAAGCTGCTTCTATGCCTACACATGAGTCTTCAAACACCACACACTGTACAGGAACAACATTAATTCTGCGGCTGGCTTCTAAATATATATCTGGTGCGGGTTTACCTTCAGCAACATCTTCACTGGTGACAATAGTTGTAAAGTATTGCAGAATACCTGCATTGGTTAAACGGCGGATAGTTCTATTCCTTGCTGTACCTGTTGCTAAAGCGATGACTATACCTAAATTATTTAACTGACGCAGTAAATCTAATACGCCTGGTTTTAATGGTAAACCTTCTTGTAGCTCCCGGCGATCGCCTATTTCAATCCGTTGTGCTGTCACCGCATCAAAGGGAAAACTGCTTCCATATCTTTGTTTGAGAATTTTTTCTCGCCAAGATAAATCGCGCCCGACAAACTCGTGATAAAAATCATCCTTCATCAGATAGCCATGACTCTCTAAGGCTTGTTTCCAAGCCCAGCGAGCAATGCTTTCTGTATCAAACAACAACCCATCCATGTCAAAAATTGCAGCTCGGGTATCTGGTAGCACACTCAATCCTCTGTTTACACCTTGACAACACCTAATTATGTAATTATGCCGTTCATGGGCAACAATAACTGTTGCAATCTATTAATCAAGAAATTTTGACTTAATTATGCACATCTATCCTAGATCATTTATGAAAAACAAGAAACCGATTTTATCAAATAAAACCGGTTTCTCAAACTTTGAATTTTCACTAATCAAATTTGATTAGCCAACGGAATCTAGATTAATCTTGATAACTTTGTTCTTTTCTTCTTCTGCTTTAGGCAGCATTAAATTCAAGATACCATCTTTATATTCTGCCTTGACATTAGTATTTTGAATCCGGGTAGGTAAAGGAATTACACGTTGGAATTTACCATAGTGAAATTCACTCTTGATTTTGCCTTTGTCTTCAGCCTTAGTTTGAGATTTACGTTCACCACTAATATAGACAGCTTTATCGGTGACTTGCAAATCTATATCTTTTGCTTCCATACCTGGAAGCTCCAGTTTTAAGTATACGGCATCTTCTGTTTCTTGTAATTCAGCCGCAGGAACTTTTGCTACGGTTCTATCCAAAATTGTCGTATTTAACATCTCATCTTCAAAAATATGATTAAGTTGACGTTGAATCGTGTTCAGTTCTTGTAAAGGATTCCAATGAATGAGTGCCATATCTTTAACTCCTCTGAGAATGATGTATGGAAATTAGTTCAAAATTCATTTGATTTGTTCTCATCTTATTCAAAAAATAATTTAGTGTAAATTCGGTTTTTATCACCTGGTAAATAATAATTACCGAACCCTACCAGAATGTACGGTAAACTAGGTTTAATTTGTTCGGTAAACTCTAAATCAATTGATTACTAGATAAATAGATCGATATATTATCTTAGTGCTATAAATAGAGTTTAAGGTTTGTATTTAGCGTATCTAACCCTCACTTCAGATGATAAGGGGTTCAGAGTAATATAAAAGACTTGAGTTATTGAGTGAGTCGCCTCAAACATCATCAAAACTATTGATGATAATTGCATTATATAAATTTGTTGTCGCTTAAGTAGCAGAATTACTCAGAAAATTATTCATAGAATACTAGCAAATTGAAAAATCTTCTTGTTAAGATTTCAGCACAAATATGTTAATTAATTGGGTTTACTTACTAGCAGCAATATTGTTTGAAGTTTTAGGCACAACCTGCATGAAATTGTCAGAAGGATTTAAGAATATAATTCCTTCTATCTTAATATTTGTATTTTATGGTTTTGGGTTTACTTTCTCTACACTTTCTCTCGAAAAAATTGACGTTGGCGTGGCTTATGCTATTTGGTCAGGGTTAGGAACAATGTTAATTGCTAGTATTGGTATTATCTGGTTTCAAGAATCCATGTCATTGGTAAAATTTTTATCTATTGGTTTAATTGTCATTGGTGTAATTGGCATCAATGCGAGTAAATAACTAGGATATTGAAGCAGAATTATATAAGTCACAAAAATACCTCATTCATGTGCAGATGAATGAGGTAGGCATCAGAGGAAATCAACAAGGGTTTACAAGTTTAACTTGTAGGAATATGGCTAGCATCAAAGCAGCAGAATGAATTAAGTTCAACTGCTTTTTTGTCACAACTGTGATCAGATGCGCTAAATTCAGAACTGCGATTCGCTTGAATGTAAACAGTCTAGCAGGGTTAATTTTGTCTTTGTGGCCACTTTGACCAATTTTTTGTATATAAAAATTACAAAATTCTCTCATCCAGAAGTCATGGAATGGGCAAATAGAGAAAAAATTACACCTTTTTTTGAATAAAGAGACAAAAACTATCCACAGTTAGATTTGCAAACATGGCTTAATCTAAGAAATGTATTAAATTATTCATTGTTTCACAAATTATCACTAATAAAACTGTAATAAAATAACAGGATAGACTCGGCTTTGGATTGTGACTATACAATTAGGCAACACAATATGTCAGTATAGTAAGAAACTTTTCTGTTATCTTCTTCAAAGAGAATATAGGGGTGTAGGGGAAGATAGCTAATGGCTAATGACTAATCACTAATCACTAATCACCAATTTTAAATTTTGAATTAAAAATGTCTCCACTCGGTATTGCTACAAGTCATCTAATTCATACTCTAGAAACAGGAGAAGCGAAACTTTGGTTGTTGCTAGTGGGAGTCAACCAATACCAGGATGAGAGACTTCCCTCATTGCGTTACTCATCTGTTGATTGTCAAGGGTTAGCCGCAGCTTTAGCTGATGCGACTCAGGCTTTCCCTCACAAACAAGAATGCGTTCACCATGATTTTGTCTCCCAACAGCCACTGTTATCGAAAGTACGTGAGAGTTTAGACCAAATTACAAATACAGCCCAACCACAAGACACAATTTTATTTTATTTTTCTGGTCACGGAATGCTAGAACCAAATTCCCAGCAGGCGATTTTGTGTCTAGCAGATACTCAAACGGATGACTTACTTAATACAGGTTTAGAATTGCAAGAACTTTTGCAATTGTTAGGTAATAGCCAAGCACAGACTCAATTAGTCTGGCTAGATGCTTGTCATAGTGGTAGTCTAACTTTTAGAGGCGCAAGAAACGACAGCACACAACAGGCTTTACCAAACCCGACACCCCAGATAGTAGAATTACTACGCCAAAGGGCAAAACAGAGTAAAGGATTTTACGCCTTACTTTCTTGTGATACCAACCAACAATCTTGGGAATTTCCAGAATTGGGACACGGGGTATTTACTTATTATTTAATGCGGGGTTTACGAGGTGAGGCTGCTGATAGTCAAGGGTTAATTGATGCAGATGGACTTTACCGTTATGTTTATCACCAAACAAAGCAATATATCGAGCAAACTAACCAACAATTACGGCTAATTAATCAACAAAATCGTACTAGAGGAGACACCAAAGTTTATTCTGAATATCCATTGCAAACTCCCAAGCGCATTGTTGAAGGGGTGGGTGAGGTAATTTTAGGGGTAAAACCCGCATTAATTGAATCATCTTACACCCGACAAGCATTAATTGTAGAAGGATTAGCAACTAATCAGACTACTTTGGGGTTGAGTAAACTGTTGCAGGCTGTCGGTGGTTTTGAGATAGAGTATTGGCCACGAACTAATACTAGTAAAGATTTACACACTATAATTCAAAGTTGTTTACAAACTATAGAATCAGCAGCCCAAAATCAACAGCAAAATTTCACCACAGTATTGTTATATTTGCGGGGACGCTTAGAAGCAACTGAGGTGGGAGAACCTATCCTAGTGCTGGGAGAAAATACCCGCCTGAGTCGTTCTTGGTTAAGACAACAACTACGACGTTCTCCCTATGCTCAACAAATCATCATTTTAGATTGTCTTCTAGGAATACACAGTGATTTACTCCTAAAAGATTGGGTAGAAGATTTACAACTGGGCTTTGAACAAGGACAATGTATTATTGCGGCGGCTTCATCTCCAGATAACCCGGAACAATTTGCCCAAGCCCTAAACTCTACCTTGGAAGCAGCCCAAGAGCAACCCAGTTTATCAGCTGCTACTTGGATTAGCCAATTACAACAAATCTGGACAGAAACTTCTCTACCTTTGCAGATTTGGCTATCTGGTACTCAAGGAGTAATTGAAATTATTCCCACCCGGACAGGTAATAGGAATAATCAGCTACTAAATACAATCGATTTAGGTATCTGTCCTTACCAGGGATTACAAGCTTTTGGGGAAGAAGATGCTCAGTATTTCTACGGTAGAGAAATCCAGACACAAAAAATAATTGCTGAGTTAGAGAGAAAATCATTTATTGCTGTGGTGGGGGCTTCTGGTAGTGGGAAATCATCTTTAGTGCAGGCGGGTCTAATGGCTCAACTGCGCCGAGGTAAACAATTACTGGGTAGTCAAGGCTGGTGGATAAGAAGCTTTCGCCCCGGGACAAATCCCCTAGAAACTTTATCCCGTCGCATGGTAGATAGTGGTACTGAGCGAGAAAAAGCCTATCAGCAAAAACAGCTAGAGGGGCTGTTGTATCAAGGGGTAGAAGGATTGGTGCATTGGGTAAATCAGCGTCCTGAACCAATGGTAGTTTTGGTAGTAGACCAGTTTGAAGAATTATTCACTCTTGCTGCTAGTGAAGATAGACAAAGATTTCTAGAAATTGTCTTGGGAACACTGGCAAGAGTATCAGAAAGATTTAAATTAATTATTACCTTACGGGCAGATTTTATTGCTCCCTGCTTGGAAGTAGGGAAATTAGCCCAGCTATTACAACAGTCGAGTATTTTATTACCGCCTTGCTTAACTAAAGAAGAGTATCGCCGGATTATTATTCACCCAGCCGAACAAGTTGGGTTAACAATAGAACCAGAGTTAGTAGAGGTATTATTACAGGAGTTGAATTACTCTCCTGGTTATTTACCATTACTGGAATTTGTTCTAGAACAGTTGTGGGAATACCGGGAAAATGGTGTCATTAGCTTACAGGCATATCAGCAACATTTGGGTGGAATTAAAGGTGCTTTAGAAAAGAAAGCCCAGGCAGTTTACGAAAGTTTAGATCCAGAAGCCCAAGAATGTGCTAGATGGATTTTTTTAGCGTTAACACAATTAGGTGAAGGTACAGAAGACACTAGGCGACGGGTAGGGAAATCAGAGTTAATTGTGAACAAATATCCCGTTGCTTTGGTAGAGAGAACATTGCAGATATTAACGACTGCTAAGTTGGTTGTGGTGAATGGGACTGGGGACTGGGGGCAGGGGGCAGAGGGCAGGGGGCAAGGGGGGGGTTTTGCCTTGACTCCTTACTCCGCACTGCCGACTCCTTCAGTCACCATCGAGGTAGCCCATGAAATCATTATTCGCCACTGGTCAACATTACGCTGGTGGTTAGAGGAAAATCGTAGTAGATTGCGATCGCATCGACAAATCGAACAAGCTGCTACTCTATGGAAGCAACATGACTGCCAAGCCGATTTTCTTTTGCAAGGTGTGCGATTAGCAGAAGCGGAAGAAATTTATCTCAATTACACTGATGAGTTATCTTTGGATGTTCAAAATTTCATTGCGGCTGGTTTACAAGCCAGAAGAAAACAGCAACAAAAGGAACAAAATAGACTCAGGCAAGCACAAAGGGCTGTAGCTATTATCAGCACCCTCGGATTAACTGCTTTTGCTTTAGCTGTTTTTGCTTACCAACAAACCCAAAAGGCTCAATTACAAGAAATTCAGGCTTTAAACTCTCTCTCGGAAAACTATCTACTTTCTCACCAGCACTTAGAAGCCCTATTAACAAGTGTGCAGGCGGGAAAAGAAGTCCAAAAAATTAACCTTGGACTTCCTCAAAATGTCCGTAATAAAACAGCAACTATTCTCCAACAAGCAGTCTACACTACCCAAGAACGCAACCGCTTCATACATAATTCTTGGGTGACAAGCGTCAATTTCTCGCCGGATGGGGAAATTTTAGCCTCTGGTAGTGCTGACAACACTATCCATCTTTGGCGTAATGATGGCAAGTTACTCGATACTTTGACAGGTCACAGTGATGGGGTCAATAGTGTAGTTTTTTCCCCTGATGGGGAAATTTTGGCTTCTGCTAGTGCTGACAATATGATTAAACTCTGGAATCGTAGCGGTAAATTATTGACTACTCTCGCCGGACATAATCAAGCTGTCAATAGTGTCAGTTTTTCACCAGATAGTAAAATCATTGTCTCTGGTAGTGCTGACAATACAATGAAACTCTGGACTCGTGAGGGTAAATTACTGCTAACCTTTACTGGACATAACGGGGGTGTAAATTCTGTTGCTTTCTCCCCAGAAGGTGATATTATCGCCTCTGCCAGCGATGACGGCACAATCAAATTGTGGAGTTTAGATGGTCGTCAGCTAACAACTATACCCGCCCATACCAGAGAAATACGTAGTGTAAGTTTTAGTCCAGATGGTAAAACCATCGCTTCTGCCAGTGCTGACAATACAGTGAAACTCTGGACTCGTGACGGGACTTTACTCAGAACCTTGGAAAAACATAATGAAGGGGTCTGGCGGGTGATATTTTCTCCCGATGGACAAATGATTGCAACTGCTAGTGCCGATAAAACTATCACCATCTGGTCGCGTGATGGTAGCGTACTAGGAACTTTTTTAGGACATAGCCATGAAGTGAACAGTATCAGTTTTACCCCAAATAGTAAGATTTTGGCTTCAGCGAGTGATGACAATACGGTGAGACTGTGGAATGTAGACAGAAAGCTACCCAAAACTTTTTATGGGCATAAAGGCAGTGTAAATAAGGTTAGCTTTACTAATAATGGTGATACTGTTACCTCACTGGGTGCAGATAGCACCATGAAGTTGTGGAATTTAGAAGGACAGTTGATCAAAACCTTCACTTCTCCTATTCCTGATGTTAATAGTGTCAGCTTCAGTAGCGATCGCAATATAGTTGCCTTAGCTAGCACTAGTCAAGGTATCCAAATTCGCAGCCAGGATGGGACTTTACTCCGCACCTTCCAAAATCATCACCATTGGGTAACGAGTATGAGTTTTAGTCCTGATAATCAAATTCTTGCGTCTGGTAGCGCAGATAAAACCATCAAACTTTGGAGTTTAGATGGTCGCCTACTCAATACTCTTTCAGGACATAACGGTTGGGTGACGGATGTCAAATTTACTCCAGATGGTAAAAACATTCTCTCTGCTAGTGCAGATAAAACTATCAAAATCTGGAATTTGGAGGGTAAACTGCTGAAGACCCTGAAAGGTCATAGTGCAAGTATTTGGAGTGTGAATATTTCTCCTGACAGCAAAACCATTGCTTCCGCTAGTCAAGATAAAACGGTGAAACTTTGGAATATAGACGGTCAGTTATTAAAAACCTTACAAGGGCATAATGATTTAGTTTTTAATGTCAATTTTTCCCCCGATGGTAAAACTCTGGCTTCTGCTAGCGATGACGGCACAATTAAACTCTGGAATGTTGCCAATGGGACTTCGTTAACCACGTTCCAAGGACATCAAGGCGGCGTAAGGAATGTCAGTTTTAGTCCCAATGGTAAGCTACTAGTTTCCGGTGGACAGGATGCTACTGTCAAACTGTGGAACTTAGAAGGCATAGAACTACAAACCTTGGTGGTTGATCAACTACTAAATCAAGCTTGCGATCGCCTAACTGATTATCTCACCACTAACCCCAATATCACGACAGAAGATCATCAACTGTGTTTTGGGAACTAGTACCGCAAGGCGGAAGTCATAGACGCTAAAGCGGCTTCCCGGAGGGTAAGTCAAAAGTCAAAAGTCAAAAGTTTAATATACCAAGGCTTTTGCTGTTTTGAAATGGTCTGCTTATCTACGCCGTGCTGTACTAGTACCGCTTATAAATTAAAAACACTGAACCAATGAAACCAGGGTTTTCTACATAGATTTTATTGTTGTAATACAATCCTGGTGACATACCACCATCAAATAGGATTCCTTCTTGAATCTTACCTAAACAGTTATTGCGTGCAATGCCTTCTAAAACATCATCAAATTTATCTGGTGTTAACTCTTGATTAATTGACGATACTTCAATATGAGAATTAGCTTTTAAATCATTAACTAACAAAATTACATAACCTTTATTTGTGATAGCTGCCATAGAACGATTAGTAGCTTGTCTACAGGCAAATTCACCTAAATCTTGGCAGATATCTTTAAATTTACCTTGAAGATAAAACCTGCCATTACCACCTACTAAATTGTAATTCAGAATATTATTCGCTCTTCTACCTATTTGGATTGTGGCCTGTCGTTGTTGAGGTTTACCGCCAGAAATACCAAAAGAAGAACGCTTATTTTTAAAATCTCCTGCATACTCAATTCCACGAGAAATGTTTAAACCTTGGGGTTTATTTTCAGTGTCTATATAGTCGGCATTAATTGCTGCTATTGGTCTTTTGCCATTTAGCTGCGAATTAGCATTAGAAATAAGTTCACGAAATTGTTTTGGTATGTATTCTCTCCGAAATTTACCTCTACTATCTTTAGCATAAATTGGATGAGATAACCCTAGATTCACTTTAAAATCTAGTGCATCTGACCTAGGATTAAAAATAATTACGTGATTGATCCCTTTAGCAAATTTATCACCGCGATTATTAGTTTTAAAAAATTCAATACTAAATTTACTATTTTCCCCAGGACAGGTTTTTGCAGTTTTTGGTGCTGAACTCGCATCAATTTTTTGACAACCTGACAATAAACTGACAGTAATTACAAATATAGATAAAGCAACAATTTTTTTGAAGGACATACAAAATAAAAACCCGCTACAGCATGACTATAGCGGGTAATAATTTAAAATTTCAATCAAGGTTGCGGATTGGGGAATGGAAATTAATCCTGTCCCCTGTTACCTTCCTAAGAAAGCCATTCTAAAACAGCTTCGTCTTTGGTATTGGTGTTACGAGATGGGGTTTCACGATTAAATTTCATGTGAATTGAGCGTGTTTGCTCACCATCAGCCGCAACAGCCAAAATGGGGTAGTCAATTAAACCATCTTGGAAGGACATTTGAAAGCGGAATGTACCATCTGGATTCAACTTGATGGGACGACCACCAATTGTCACGGTAGCATCGGGTTCAGTTGCACCGTAGACAATCAACTCAGCATCAGCAATTAACCAGAACTGGCGAGGACGCATTGGTACGGCGGAAGCGGAGAAGCCTACACCGGACATTCCCACACCGGACATATTGATGCCGGAAGCGGTGGGAACTGCCCACATACCTACACCAGAGGGGAATACGTAGGAACTGATAGCTTGTTCTGGACGGGCAGAACCGGGGACTTGCTGCATAGAACCGAAAAGCGAACCAGCAACCCGTTGTGCTTCGGCGGACTCTGCCATGCCAAAGATTTGGTCGTAGATGGGGTTGCCATTGCTATTAATAGCACCAACAGCAGCAGCTGTTTTCTTGGCAGGGGGAACGAGTTCGTACAGGGTTTTGCCGCGCAAATCTTCCTCAAAGTTGACAGTGATGAAGACATCTTCAATCCAGTCAGAGGGATAAACGGGGGGAATGTGAACACGCGCTGAACGAGCTAGCACTAACCAACGCCCATCAAAAGCACGATAACCGATATCAAGAACATAATCGCGATCGCTGACTGGAATAGGAATATACCATTCTCTAGCTAGTTCATCAGCAGGATACTCTTGGATGCTGTGGGGGCTTTGGTAATCAAGATTTACGTCAGTAACGTCATAAATCCGCAGTGCCAGTTGTTGTCCCCCTTGGCGACGCAACTCTTCTTTATGGTCGTTGGAAATATCCCAGTAAGCATAAGCCCACTGAGGATCACGCGGTAACAGGACAATCCGACTGTCACCGTAACCACCTGGTAAATCTGCCAAGCCTTCATCAACATCAGCTAGAGATCCACCAGTACGGTCTTCTTGACCAAGTTCAAATTTTGCTGCTTCCACGGTTTCCTGTGCCTCCAGTGAACGAGATGGGTTAAGCGACGCTTTTTGACGCTGAACTTCTTGAATTGATGCTAATAATTGAGATTTCCTCATCCGGCTATAGCGAGAGATGCTAAATTCGCTGGCAACTTTGCGTAGTTGTCGCAGTGTCATCTCTTCTAGCGGTGGGCGTTCTTTTGCCATGAATTTTGGCCTCCAGTAGTTTGAAAGGTAAATGATTTCCCTGGGTAACAAAATGCTTAATTAAACTTTATTTATCCCAGATGAATTTCTTATGCCTGACTCCTGGTTTTGCCCAGTGTGTTTTTTTAGTCTTTTGTTAAATAAAGGTCACGTCCTTTCAATTTCTTACTCATGCCAAAATCAGCACTTTGGGATCGGAGGAGTCACTTAATTAAGTTTGTTGAACTTATATTAACTAGTAAACCTTGGTAGGGATCAAGGGGTGTCAACAGGCTTTTTTACCTATTTTACGAACTTATAAGCTCTTGTGGGATCATTTTGTTATGATCCCCTGACATCGTTCCTGATCGAGAGTCAAGCCAAGTCATATTTTCCTGACAACAATTCCCATATTAGCAAATATAAGCACGTTAGTATAGATAAATCAGCAGCCTTAGACCAATCAAACCGCAAAAAACTTTTTTGTGGCTGAAGCAACTAAAATATAGCCTTTAGATATAAAAAATTACATTAATTGACAACGGCTGTCATGCTCTGAATTCGCCACCCGCCGGCTTGCCGAACTAATTCATAGCGGACACGGAGATTTTCATCAGTAGAATTTCTTCTTTGACCATTGCCGTAGAATTGGGTAATTTCCCTGACATTAGCTCTGACTAAAGCTCGATTAGAATCTCTATCAAATTTATTGATATTTTCTATTTTGATACTGTGGCTATACATCCGATAGCTGTCTGTAGCTCTCACCTGCTGGGCAGTGAATCGCCATTGTGAGAGAGCAGAACCCGTTAAAATCTCTGCTAAACCGTCAATCTCGTGGTTAGGCCCTAACGCTGAGGCTTTGGTGGATAGCCAAGTTTTAATCACCCCTTCGGCTATTGCTTCTGTCAGTACCCCATCCTGGGACTGTAAAGCACTGTTACTCTCCAGTGTGGCTATTAATGGTTCATTGAGTTGAGTCAAAAATGTTTCTGCCTGTAAAGCAGGTACTGGGAAAAAGAGATTCTTAACTGCACCAAAAATGGTTGAGACTAACAGCCAAAAAACTAATATCCCTGCCATAGAAATAAATACAGTCCACACTAAGCGTGTTTTCCGATCTAACGTACCAACCAAGTTACGCTGTGGATGAGAACGTTCACTAGGCTTCCGTCTTCTGCGCTTAGTAGTTACAGTTGGGCGAGGTGCAGAGCTGGGATGCTGATTAGCCCTAGCTGTACGCTGTACACCAGATATCTGGGATGTAGTAGGTGTTTCTGGATGTGGTATGCCAGTATATGGGGGTATAGGAGCAGTATTTTCTTTAAATACTGAAAAATTGGCCGATTCTGCTACTTTGTGGTTGTGGGTTTCTGGTAACTCTGGATCTGGCGTTCTCTGGTGATCAGACTCAGGTCGAGTCGTTCCACTAGCATGACTACGATGCTGAGTGCGATTGATTACCTTCCACTCATTAGTAGTTTCTGCATCATTAGGGAGAGCTTCTAGATAGGCTTGGACTTGCTGGTTGGCAAAATAATCTTTCAAAGATGCTTGCTGATTGGTTAAATCCCGAAAATGGGGAAATACCTCATTTTGTAGCCATTGTTCGGCATAAAGGCACAAACCAGGCAATAAGTCCGGTGAATCTTGAGATTTTTCTCGAATAAAAGCTAAAGATTCATATTCTTGACTTAGTTCTAAAACACGGGATGCTTCTTCGGTTTGTCCTAATAACAACGCACAAAGTGACTGTTCTAAATGCACATCTTGCCGTTTAGCCAACCGCATGAGCATTTGCTTGGCATGACGAATCAAAGCGGGTTGGCGGTGGGTAAATCCCCGTGCAATGGAGGCATAGACAGCTAAGTAGGTAGCCACAGCCGAGGGACGTTTACTTTCCGCCTCGAATAGCTTGTGTTGTTCGGCAACTGTTAAATAGTGGCGTAGTTGCTGGATGAATCGGAGAAAATCATCTATACTTAAGCCCGATTCATCATGACCAGTGCCATCAATGCCGCCGCGATCTTCTAAGATACTTTGCAGTAATTCCAAACCTTGATGACGTTCGACGGTCTGAGCTGGAGGCAGTGCCAGTAATTCTAGAATGCGATAGGGGCGTAACTTATAAAGGTCAGCCTGAATTTCTACTTGGACATTGGCAAACAGACCTTCACGAGCTAACATTTCTTGGCCGGTTTCGAGAGAAATAGCCGCATTTTCGTAGTGACCTTGCTGCCATTGCTCACGACCTAATTCTAAACAAGCCAGAGCCACAGTCAGAATCATATCTGGGCGTTCAGCATTTTGGAGAAATGCGTCAGTAGCCAGGTGAACGGCTTTTTTAGGTACTACACCATTTTGATTCCCCAAATAGGTACGACCTAGTTTCAGGACTAGCTCGTATTCTCCTAGTTCTTGCAGAATTAATAAAGCACCAACTAACTCCTCAGAGGCAATTTCAATACTGAGATTTTGAGCATTAAACTTACCCTGATTGCTGTTGGGACGATTTTCTAGTGCTACTTTGGCACTACCAGAACTATCTGGGTCATAGGCATGAGCAAGATATAACTGGTCGTAACTACTACGTTCCTTGGGATCTGATAAAACCACGTAAGCTTCTTCTATAAGTTGTTTACGGGAAGCAATTGCTGCTTGAGAATACTCTTTGCGTGGCAATTGTACAATGCGATCGCTATACGCTTGCCGCAATTGTTCCTGACTTGCCGCTAATGGTAGTCCTAAAATTCGGTAGTAATCAAGCGGAATTCGCACAGCCTACTTCCCCTGCACCGTGATTAACATAATCCACCTAGAGCATTCCAGGCGTGTAAAACCGTGCCATAATCATACGGTGAATAATACCGTGCCGGACTTACACTATAAGTGTATATTGCAACAATGGATTTTGTTGCTTCCCCAAATTTGTGTCATATTCTAGTACCAACATTTTGTCTTCGGCTAGGAAGTGCTAATACTTTGTCTTAATTCTTAGTAATTTTCCTGAGAATAAATGTTATCAGTTTTTGAGCCTGTAAAACTCAAATAGCATAGTTTAGTTGTACAAGCCTTGCTTTCACACCAGACTATGATTTATTTTTATTTAAATATATTTCAGATGTTTGTTTATCTGAAATATGGATTTAAAGATGCACCGCCTCAAGTATATATGCTGATAGCATAAAGACCAAGATTATATCATAAGGAGAAGATATGACAACCCTATAAATATATACTTAAGGATTTAGGGGTTGAATTTCCCTAAATTGTTCATAGATATGCAGAAACCAAGCTATCCTGAGTGATAGCCTATGAACTGAAATGGGGAATAGCAAAGTACAGAAAAAGAGAGTTGCTATTAGGCTGAGATAGTCATATATAGATGTGTGAAAATCGGCGAATTAACCCTGTTTTTTCCTGAATATTCTCTATAACTGTTTTTGGTGCATAAATATCGGTTGTTCACTCTAGCAAAACCTCTGTAGAGAAAACTAACTTGTTGAGAGAACAACCTATTGAAAATGGTAAATTTCGATTTTAGAACAGGAATAATAAAAAATAATGGTTCAAGAACGCGCATTACCTAAATTTGATCCTGCTACCGCCCAGATCAGCAAAGAAAAAGGCTTGCTCTTATACGAAGATATGATTTTAGGGCGTTTTTTTGAAGACAAATGCGCCGAAATGTATTATAGAGGCAAAATGTTTGGTTTTGTCCACCTGTATAACGGGCAAGAAGCAGTTTCCACTGGCGTAATTCAAGCCATGCGCCCAGGGGAAGATTTCGTTTCCAGCACTTACCGCGACCACGTTCATGCTTTGAGTGCGGGAGTACCAGCAAGAGAAGTCATGGCAGAACTATTTGGCAAGGCCACCGGTTGCAGTAAAGGGCGCGGCGGTTCGATGCATATGTTTTCTGCCGAACACCGCTTGTTAGGTGGCTATGCTTTCGTAGCTGAAGGCATTCCCGTGGCGGCTGGTGCAGCTTTTCAAAGTAAATACCGGCGTGAAGTGTTAGGCGATCGCAACGCTGACCAAGTAACAGCTTGCTTCTTTGGTGATGGTGCGGCTAACAACGGGCAGTTTTTTGAAACGCTGAATATGGCAGCCTTATGGAAATTGCCAATTCTGTTTGTAGTCGAGAACAACAAATGGGCAATTGGCATGGCGCACGATCGCGCCACCTCCGACCCAGAGATTTACAAAAAAGCCAGCGTGTTTAACATGGTGGGCGTAGAAGTAGATGGAATGGACGTATTAGCAGTACACACCGTAGCCCAAGAAGCCGTCGCCCGCGCTCGTGCAGGTGAAGGGCCAACCTTAATCGAAGCCCTAACCTACCGCTTCCGTGGTCATTCGTTGGCAGATCCAGACGAACTGCGGAGCAAAGCCGAAAAAGAATTTTGGTTTTCCCGCGATCCCATTAAAAAGCTAGCGGCTTATTTAATAGAGCAGAACTTAGCAGATGAGGCAGAATTGAAAGCGATCGAGAACAAAATTCAGGCAGTGATCGAGGAAGCTGTAAAATTCGCCGAAAGCAGCCCTGAACCAGACCCCAGCGAATTATATCGCTTTATTTTTGCAGAAGACGAATAACCGTAATGAGTTATGAGTTATGAGTTATGAGTGCTGAGTTATGAGCAAAAAGAAAAACACTCAGCACTCAGCACTCAGCACTCAGCACTCCCTCACTCAGCACTCTCTCACTCTCCTAGGACTAATCTCGTGTTTAGTATTGCCATTCAACAGCAACAGTACAAAACCTATATCCTTTCTGATGAAACGGCTAGTTCTCATCTGGAAGTAGTACCAGAACGCGGCGGTATTATTACCCGTTGGCAAATCAAGGGAGAAGAAATTTTCTACCTAGACACTGAACGCTTTACCAATCCAGAGTTGAGCGTTAGAGGTGGAAACCCAATTTTATTTCCCATTTGCGGCAACTTACCAGATAATACCTACACCGTTAATGGTAAGCAGTACACTCTCAAACAACATGGCTTTGCTCGTGACTTACCCTGGGAAGTAACGGATCAACTCACTACAGATAAAGCTGCACTCACTCTGATTCTTAAGAGCAACGAGCAAACCAAGGCAGTTTATCCATTTGATTTCCAAGTAGTATTCACTTACGAACTACAAGGAAATACTCTAGAAATTAAGCAACAGTACCAAAACCTCTCGTCTACACCGTTACCATTTTCGGCTGGTTTTCATCCTTACTTCCTCGTAGGGGATAAAAATCAACTAGAATTCGCCATTCCCTCTCAGGAGTATCAAGACCAAAAAAGCAAAGAAGTTCATCCCTTTAACGGTAATTTTGACTTCAGCCGCGATGAAATTGATTTTGCTTTTGGGCAGATTAACAGTCAGTCTGCTAGTGTGACAGACCATAGCCGCAAGCTCAAACTGACCCTAGACTCTGACGATATCTTTTCTATGCTCGTATTCTGGACGCTCAAAGGTAAAGAGTTCTATTGTCTAGAACCTTGGAGCGCACCCCGCAATGCCCTAAATACGGGTGAAAAACTGACTGTACTTGAACCAGGAGCTAGTTATACAGCATCGGTGAGATTAACGGCAGATTTTTTCTAGTTATCCATTGACAAACACCCAGACATTAGTGCTATAATAGCGAAGTTGCAAAATGCAGCGCGGGTCGCTAACTCAACGGTAGAGTACTCGGCTTTTAACCGATTAGTTCCGGGTTCGAATCCCGGGCGACCCATATAAAAGCAAAAAACGCTCGCTGAAGCTTTGCACATGAAAGTTGAAGCGAGCTTTGTTGTAAGTATAAAGATTAAATAGGCGATCGCTACCCTGGGTAATGTTGGGTCTAGCGATCGCTTTTTGTTGGAGACAATTGTGATGGTTTCCGACCGTAGGTCATCGCCTAATCCTTAAATCGGATTGCTGGAAATAGTTAGTTTAATTTGCTTTCGCATTCAAAGCATATTCCTTAAACCTCTCTAAATCAGCTTGGATAGTTGATTCTACGGCTCGCCCTAAAAATAGGTTATCCATGATTTTGCCGAGTAAACCGGGAATAGCATAGGAAATAGTCATTTTTACAATGCTACTACTGTGGCGATCGTAAAAACGGATTGCTCCCTGATTAGGCAACCCATCCACAGATTCCCACTGAATAATTTGGTTGGGGACAACTTTGAGGATGCGAGATTTCCAAGTAAATTCCAATCCGCCTGTACTCAATTTCCAGAGTGAGATTTCTGGATTATCAGGCAGAATTTTCACTGAATCAATCCACTTCATCCACTTGGGCATTTGCTCCAAATCAGACCATAAACCCCATACTAAATCTATGGGAGCTTCTACTTCTACTTGTACGCTATGCTCTAGCCAATCAGCCATTATTTTTCGGTTTGTATTTGATGGGATTAACCTATAACTCTATTGTTTAATATTTTCTAAGATGACTTTTGCTGCCTGTCGTCCAGAAAGTGTTGCCCCTTCCATGCTATCGATGTAGTCTTGCTGAGTATAACTACCTGCTAGGAAGAAATTAGGCACAGGAGTTTTTTGATGAGGACGGTACACATCCATTCCTGGTGCTTCGCGGTATAGGGATTGAGCCAATTTCACCACGCTGTACCAAGTCATATTTAATTCCCGTGATGAGGGGAACAGTTCATGAACTTGCTTAAGGACGTGCTGGGCGATCGCTTCGTTACTTTCTTTAATAAATGGATCTCCCGGTGTCAACACTAACTGTAACAATGACCCCTGTCCTTGCCGATAATAATCACTAGGGCTAGTCAAAGCTAAATCCGCAAAACAAGAAAAATCAGCGTCAGCCGTGTAGAGTAAATTATCTATGCCGGCTGCCTGATCTAGTTGTTTACGCTTCTCCCCATCTTGCAGTTCCGTTACCCAACCATCAAATCTCAACTGTACAGTGGCAACTGGTACGGCATCTAATTTATAAATATTGTCGAATTCTGACCACTTGCGCCATTCTTGGGGTAAGACGCGCTGAATTCCTGGCACATCACAAGCACAGACATAGGCATCAGCCGTAATCAATTCTGTTGTGTCACCTTGGGCAACTACTATACCAGTGACATGAGTTTGTCCCTCTACTTCCGCAAACTGAATTTCCCGAACTTGGCGACGAGTGTAAACGTTTGTACCTCTATCTGCTAAATATTTCAGGATGGGTTTGTGGAGGTATTCATCAGGAGAACCTTCCAACATTCGCAGTATAGAAGCTTCGGTGCGAACTGCGAAAAATTGGAAGATGGTTAACATACAACGGGCTGACATATTTTCGCAATCGATAAATCCCAAAGCGTAAGCAATGGGATTCCACATCCTTTTAATACTGCCTTCGCTACCGCCATGACTGCGAAACCAATCAGCAAAACTAACTTTATCTAAGTTGCGGATGGTTCTCATCGCTCCTTCAAAGTCTACTAATCCCCGCACGATAGGACTAGTACCGAGAGCGATCGCATTTTGTAGCTTATCCTGTAATGAGAGTTGAGAAGTTGTAAAAAATGCTTTCAACCCATTAAAAGGCGCACCTGTGAAGAAGCGAAAATCCAAAGCACCAGTGCGTCCCCCCGTGTTGATAAAAGTGTGGGTGTGTTCTTTGAGGCGTAAATTTGATAACGCCCCTACTTTTTTCATGAGATCGAACAGTTGGTAGTAGCACCCAAAGAATACGTGCAACCCCATTTCAACGTGGTTGCCATCAGCATCAATCCAACTGCCAACTTTACCCCCAACAAACGGACGGGACTCAAATATCTGGACTTCACAGCCGGCATCAGCTAAATCCACTGCGGTTGCTAGCCCAGCCAATCCCGCACCTACAATTGCAACGCGCATTCCGTCTTTCCTTTTCAGTTTCTTTACAAATTGTAACTGGGTTGGTGTCGGAATTTGCTACTTATCTCTAGCGACGCATTATTTTGAGGGACGGCAAAGTTATGCACCTGATGATCAATATGATTGTATTAACCTGCTAATTGTCAGTGGCTAGATGCACTTAATCTAAAGCGTATGTTTTCCATTAGACAAATTTTTGTCAAGAATAGTGGATTTAAAACCGCTTTATAGGTATTTATTGAGTAGTCAAAAGATTTCCTGCCTTAATATCAAAATATCCTCTACCTACTCACTTCTTTGCTGTCATCTGATACAGGTAAACTTCTAATCAGTTCCCGAATTACATCAGTTGCAGGTCTACCTGTCTGTTGACAGTATTTTTCTAATTTCTCTGCTTCCTGTGCAGCTAAATTCACAGTTATACGTTTAACGGCCCATTTTTTATTAGTCATTATCATGCTATTTGCTGTGTATTAACATCATCAAAAACAACTAAATTGAAGATGAAGACGATAAGATTATCAGAATTTGTGTCGCGAAACAAGTGATACCGACCATAGGAAAAATTTTCGTTTTATCAAATAGTTCACAGTTTTTCAAGAAAATAGAAGAACTCTCTACTAGGTGATGACGATAATAGTACAGACTCACGGTTTAAGAGGATCTCTTTAGCCATAGGAGGCTTAACTATGACTATTAAATTTCAACAATGAAGTTAAGCTAATTAGTTTCCATATAATTCATCTCTCCAGAGTTTTGATTTATTAAAAGTTGCGAAATTGCTATTCTCTCCAATGATATAGATACATTGCCATAGAAATATATTCCATAACTCATCCCTTCAAATTAGAGACAAACAAGAGATAACTTAGATGGCTGGTATGATCTAATCTGGATGTATTTCTAATACATGAATCTTTAATTGTAGAGTCACTGCTTGATGGTTCTGAGTTATTTTATTCTAAGTTTAGACAATTAGTTCTAGCCCTGAAGTTAGCAGCTATAGTATTGATTTAGAATCTCAGAGTCACTAGCAGTAAGACAAAACATGATTTTGATTCAGTAGTTTAATGCTCTAAAAAAAGAAACAACACCTGAATGGTTTACATAATTCCCCATTTTCTAGAATTAAAATTCAAAGTATCAACTACTATTTGATGCAGATACACCAATTGGATGAAAATTTTTACGGCTTAAGTCATAATGATAAGTTTTTTTTGATTTTGTTCCTGTCATTTTGGCTGATTTGTTCATAAGTTTTCCTGCTCGGCTTATGATTTAATCTAATCAGTATTTCGCTTGTAAGATTGACATCTTGACACTCTTCAAACGCGACCAAAAATATATTCGCGTTTGCCAACTATTTAGTTGTAAATTTTTAACCATCATTTGCAGTTAATTCTGCAATTAAGATAAGGTTATTCAATGTCTTGGGTTATCTATAAATAGCGTTAAATATCTGCATTAGGGTTCATTATTAAATCAATAAATTAGAAAACTAATCCATCAGCTTTTTATGCAGTTGCTGTATGGCTATTATAGCCATGTTTTTTGTGCTTTAGAAAAACTTTATTAAAGGGATAATTTGTATGTTTTCAGAACTTTATAAGAAAAACATAAAGATACAATAGTTTTGTTTGAATTTCTAATTAACCTTATATCTACTTCATAAAATATGTAATTTAAAAACATCATTTTTTGTTGATTTTCTATCCAAATTTTATTTTTCTAAAATAACCAAATATTGACATTAGTAATTACTCTGTCTACTAAATTAGTATCTGCTCTTTTAAATTACCCACCTAGTTATGAGAAATCACTAGAAAATAGGTGAGTTTATGAAAACTTGATGAAGTCACCAGGTAATGACATAACTGTGAATGGAGAAAACAGGTGACAGGTGATAGGTGATGACGGCTTGGGAGATGGCTTAACGGGTGACAAGTATTCTTCACTTCGCACCCCCTAGCAACTCGGTATGAGGACAGAGAAGCGATAGCGGCTACCAAAGAGATAGCCGCTATCGCAGATGAGGAAAATAAGTTAGAAATTTATCGATGCTAATGACCCCAATTGCTATTCCAATTGAAATTGGGGCATTAATTGGAGAGTACCAATACCTAAATCTTTGGGTGAGAGCGATCGCGCTTCAAATAGAGCCATCATATCTCGCAATTGCGGATTGCCACGGGAAGCACCTGTTAAGCCTTTGGCAATAATTAGCCCACAATAACCTTTGGTCTGCTTACAGCGTTGATTCCATTTTTGGCGAGCTTCTACATGGATAGGGTCTTCATCTAAAAATTCGCCGAAGAGAAATAATTCACCATTTTGTGTTTGTAATAAACCTAAATCATAGCGATCGCCATCGAAAGGATCAGCACCGGGATTAAAGCAAATAGCATTGAGACCACCAGCTGCTTCCATGCTTTCAATAACAGTTTTAGCTTTCGGGCGAGAAGTTTGAATTAAAATTACGGGTAATCCATCACCCACAGGTTTAATCTCACCAGCTTGGTGATAGGTGACTCCCTTTCGCAGACACTCCAGCATCTCCCAAGAGATGACTCCCAAGCTGAGAAAAGAGTCTTCTGGGATTAAGTCATCTCGCAGCGAACGAAAATCACTTGAGTCTAGCTCATCTATTTCTTCTTCTGACGCAGTTAAATCTGCCATTTCTTCTAATTCGGCGGCGAGTTCCGGCATAGTAGCAACAGTGACAGATACTGTTTTAGTTTCTTCCTTCGCTTCCGGTAAAGAAATGCGATAGCGATGACTCAGACTAGGGAATTCTTCTGCAAAAAGCTGATGACGATGGTCACGAATAAAGCGGGAAAGACTCTCTAAAGCTAAGAAGATTACTATTGCTTCTTCTTCATATAAAACCGATCTTAGCCCTTCTAGTGGGTGTATAGTGCCAAAGGTCGGGGTAATTTCTGATAGAGCTAAATCAGCTAAATCCTCAAATTCATCATCATCATCTTCTTCCTCCTCAGTATCAAAAGTCAGAAACAGACAATCTTGTTTGAGAAAAGCCTCTTCTAAATGCCCTTGAGAATCATCATCCTGTAAAACTGCGGCACGAAATCGCTTGAGAGAATCTTCTGAACGGTAAAACAAAATGCCATACTCCATCCCCAACATTCCCATGATTGAGGCGTAGAGTGTGCCAACATCCCATTTATTAATCTCTATAGACAAGATTTGCTGCTCTTCCAAATATTCCCAAGGAGCTGCTTCCCACATCGCAAATGCTTTATTGTGTAATGCTTGGGCATACTGTGGAGGTAAATCAGGGGTTTGATTGTCGATAATTTCTGCAAATCCGCGAAATAGTTCATCTATTAAAGGTAATTCTGGTGCATAGTCAATGGCGATATCTAAATCTTGGAGTACGCCACGCAGGTAAAACTGGATCTCGCGATCTTTAACGACAATTCTTTGTGGTCTAGCGGGTTTCGCCGGACTGTGGGGATGTTCCATCGCCCGCATTAAGGTGCGAACGATCGCTTCTGGGCCAGTGTCTGGAGATATTACATCCATTCCCCGAACCATACCTTGTGAACCATCCACCCAAAGAATACATTCGCCCTTGTCCTCTGAGTGGGAATGCTGGGTTGGTGATGACAACGGACGGCGATCGCCCTCCCACACAGAAGGAATTTGCGTTAATTTCTTCAGCCGACGACTGGTAGAGCGATTAAAACTTGTCATAGAGCGAGTTAACCAAAAAGAAGCAATATAAAAGTAACCTTTGGGAAGTGGCTAGCCACGAATAACATTTTCCTGGCTTTACCTGAAGGTATTGGCGACTCAAGTTGTCACAGGGATGTATCTTTAAAAAATACCCAATGTCTCAACATACCGAGTCTCTCAATTCTAGAATAAAAACCTTTGGCTGCTTTTAACGGAGTGTTTACATTTTGGTAATTAGCATCATCATTATCGCTAGAATATATACAAAAATTGCTAGACAATCACTCATAGGCTATTCTCAACAATTTAAGGAGTCGGAAAAGCGGATGACACAAGTAACACAATCTCAACAAAGCGGCATACAGTTGAGTCAAGCCGCTCTGCGCCAAGTAAAATCCCTCCAGGATAAGCAAGGCCAAGACTTATGCTTACGAGTAGGAGTCCGTCAAGGTGGCTGCTCTGGAATGTCTTATATGATGGACTTTGAACAAGAAAGCCAGATCACTCCCCAGGACGAAGTATTTGATTACGATGGCTTTAAGATAGTTTGCGACAAGAAGAGCTTATTATATCTTTACGGTTTAATGCTCGATTACAGCGATGCCATGATTGGTGGTGGTTTCCAATTCACTAACCCCAATGCTAATCAAACCTGCGGTTGTGGCAAATCATTTGGTGTTTAGTCCATAGTCTATAGTTCAGTTTGGCAGAATTTTTGGCTATAGACTGCTGACTTAGGACTATGATTAGCTATTGACTATTGACCATTGATTAATTTTCTATGACTCAAACAGTAGAATCCCTGTTTGATACAGGTTTGTCTCGTTATAAAGCCGGAGAACCCGCTACTGATTTAATCCCTGTGTTTAAAGAAGTGTGCGATCGCTCTCCGAAAACAGGTGCAGCATGGATTTGTTTAGCTTGGTTATATCTTCTAGAAGATAAATACACCTTGGCATTGAAGGCTGCCCAAAAAGCAGTAAAGTTAAACCCTCAAGATCCCCAAGCGAGAGTTAATCTCGCTGTAGCTATGCTGGAAACTAACCAAAAAGGTATCAGACAACACATTGATGTTGCCAACCAATTAATTTTGGTAAATCCAGAATGGCGGGAGGAAATTCAAAATAGTATTGAAGATGGTTTTAGCAGAAAACCTGATTGGCAGAGTTTGGCAAAAGTCAAAGCCTGGGTTTTAGGTGAGTAGAGAATAGGAAGAAGCAGGGGAGCAGGGGAGCAGGGGAGAATACCCATATTAAGTATTACCCTTTGACACTCTGCTCTCTTCTTCTATGTACCCAGTCCCCAGTCCCCAGCTTTTCAATTTTGGATTTGCAATTTTGGATTTTGGATTGAATAATCTAAAATCCAAAATCTAATATTCCTAGTCCCCAGTCCCCAGTCCCCAGTTACCAGTCCCCTATGAAAGATAAACTGTTAAATTGGCTTAACTTGATTTTAGTTGCGGATGTGTTTTTAGTTTTTTTTGGGTTTGCTTGGTTTGCGATCGCAGTTATGGGTGATGCAGCTGGTGTTAACCTAGGTTTAGATTTGTGGCACAAACTTTGGCAACCTGTATTTAACCCAGCCATTGGTATCCTGATGGGGGGTGCGCTGCTCAGTGGTTTGATTAGTTGGGTATCTCGGAAGTTTCTTTCTAGCCAATAGTTTTGAGTCATTAGTCAACAGTTAAATATCACCTCAACTTTTGACTGTGGACTATTGACTCTAATGCAAAATATCCTTCAAGGCTGGTTGTAACTTAGGATACTGATATTCAAACCCAGTCTCTAAAGTAAGTTTAGGTAAAACTTGTTGTCCTTCTAACACAACGATCGCGCCATCTCCTAACAGTGCTTCCAAGGCAAATCCAGGGACAGGTAGCCAGGAGGGGCGATTCATCACTTCACCCATAGTTTGGCTTAAATCATTCATTCTTACAGGATTAGGGGCAGTAGCGTTATATACACCCTCCATGTCTGGCTTTGTAAGGGCTTGCACAATCAAGCTTACTAAATCGTCTATGTGAATCCAGGAAAACCATTGCCTACCGCTACCAATAGGCCCGCCAGCAAAGAGTTTAAATGGGGTGATCATTTTACCTAAAGCCCCACCCAATCCCAGTACAATCCCAAAGCGCAAAATTACTAAGCGGACACCAACATCTTTCACTTTTTGGGCTTCTGCTTCCCAAGCTTGGCAAACTTTAGCCAGGAAATCTTTACCAGATGGGCTACTTTCATCAAAGGTAGCAGTTTCACTAGTGCCGTAATAGCCAATAGCGGAAGCATTAACTAACACACTAGGCTTGGGGTTAGCGTTGGCTATAGCTTCGACGATTTTTTGTGTGCCTAACTGGCGGCTATTGAGGATTGATTGTTTTTCTTCTGGTGTCCAACGTTTCTCGGCTATTGGTTCGCCAGCTAAGTTAACTACGCCATCACACCCGGCAATGGCATCTTGCCAAGCACCAGATGTAGTAGGTGAATAGGCAACAATCTCTACATTAGTAAAAACTTCTGCTGGAAACACCTTGCGAGCAAAAGTAGTGTTTCTCGTTAATATCAATATTTGATGACTTTGTTGGTGGAGTCTTTCTACCAAACGACTGCCCACAAATCCCGTTGCGCCAGTTATTGCTATTTTCATCATGCACCTCAGCCAAACCCTTATTTTAAATTTTTTTAGCAAATTTTTAGCTTATGTTGCTTCATTGGCTATTGGGTATTGAGTAGACGTTGCACTGCAACGTCTCTACAGGCGTTACGTTAGAAAATTATCTTATGTGAAGCATCTTGGCTGCGGGATTATCTATTTTTGGTGGTGAATATTGTTGTGAACATCATTAACATCCCGCCACCCAGAATAGCGATCCCTAGTCCTCCTATCACCAAATCGAGTAAGTTTTGATTTTCCATAAGTCAAGAGTCAAGAGTTCATAGTCAATAGTTTATAAGCTAATGACTGTTGAATAATCTAAAAATCTACGCCTCGTTTGAGTTCTACGCCGTGGTTAGCATAGTGTTTGTGGCAATAAACTTCAGAGTGAATGCTGGCTAAATCAAAGTAGGCGGGATGATTTTGGCAGCGTCCAGTAATAATAATTTCCGTATCGCGGGGTTTGCGGAGTAAAGCTTGGACAATGGGATCAACGGGAAGCAATTCTAAATCTACAGTGGGATTGAGTTCATCGAGGATGATGGTTTTATATAAGCCAGAAGCGATCGCAATTTTGGCGATTTCCCAACCCCGTTCGGCTTCTACATAGTCCAATTCTTGCCGGGAATTGCGCCAGACGATCGCATCTCGACCACAGCGTTGATGATCGACGACTTCAGGATATGATTGTCGCAAAGCGGCGATCGCTGCATCTTCTGTATAGCCGCTACCACCTTTGAGCCACTGCATAATTAATACACGAGTTGAGCCTGGGTGATTGATACCTCTACCTATGGCTTGTAAGGCTTTGCCTAAAGCACTGGTAGATTTACCCTTGCCTGCACCTGTATAAATTTCAATCCCATTCATCAATAATTGTGTGGCGGTGGGATGGTGTTGCGGTTTCATTTCTGAGTGTAAATCCGCAATATCTAGTAATTGTTGCGGCGCAGCGCGTCCGGTGGCGATGATTTCTAACTCTTGGGGTTTAGCTTTGAGCGTCTGTACTACTTCATCAACTGAGAGTAAACCCAAATCGAGGACGGGGTTAAGTTCATCCAAGACGACGACGGAATATAAACCAGAAGCGATCGCGCCTTTGGCTACGTCCCAACCTCGTGCCGCTTCGGCGCGATCGAAGGCTGTAATTTCTTCTACACCAAAAAATTCTGCTCTCCCAGTGCGGACTTGATCAATTAAATGAGGAAATCCGCGCTGTAAAGCAGCGATCGCTCCATCTTCGTCATAATCCCGTTCTGGACCTTTTAAAAACCGCAGCAGTAAAACCCGGTTGGAATTATTTGGTGTGTTGATACCCAAACCTATCGAGCGCAAAACCACCCCTAAAGCCGCTTGGGATTTCCCTTTGCCCACACCATCATATACGTGTATTTGGCCAGTCAGCCGTTCTGAACGTACTTGTGCTGTGCGAATACCGATACCGTTTCTCGTCATCTTTTTAGTTAAGAGTCATTAGTCATTAATTTTTCTACCCTGCACCCTTGAATATACTAGTTCGACCAATATCGATGTAGATACTCCCATGCCCAATGCCCATTTTCAAATCTGTGGGTATATTAACGATAAATTGGAGTATACTGGCACACCAAGGTAGTAAGCCGCAGCAACAGTGAGATAATTGCCCTCAGCAGTCTCATGACTACAGCTATACTCTCTACAGTTTAACTTTTAGTTTGAGCTTGTATGTTTGAAGATATTGTTCTCCCTAAAATTCTGCCAGTTGGCGTAATTTTGTTCAATTTTTTGTTTTTTTTGATAGCTATTCCTCTGGAAGCTTACGTTTTTCACAGAAGGTTAAATTTTGATAAAAAATCGAGTATTTTTTATGCGATCGCAGTCAATTTATTTTCTGGTGTTCTTGGTTGGTTGATATTTTTTTACGTAGAACCTAGATTGCCAGTTCAGTTGAGAACTGAGCTAATTAATTATGTTTTGTTTAATATTTTAAAGTCCACTAGTACCCAAGGCGTTTTAGTTTTCACTACTATCACAATTTTCTTTGGGACATTTTTAATGAAATTCTTCCTCTTAAGATTTTTGGTCTTTTCATTAAGTGAAGATTTAGGAAAAAATCAAGAAAACAAACCTATACTTACACGGTTGAAATTTAGCTTTCTCAGTAAGGCTCAATTTCAAAATACTAATTTAGTTACTACTACAATTATCGCAAATTCATTGAGCTACACTGCTATCACACTAATTCTATGGGTAAGAACTTTAAAAATATTTGCTCCATCAATATAAGTTTTATAACTAGAGGTATCTAAATGAACACCTTGCTCAAAGATATTTTCGGGATATTTAAAATATTTGAAGACGTTTATGAACGCCTTAAAAAAATATTAATTCCGCCGCAGGCTTATTCTTGGCAGACCTTAATTTATTTAAGTGTTTTTTCTGGTGCAATATCTTCTTTTGCTGGAGGTTACATCAGAGATATTATTGCCCTTTGTGGCTGGTTATTTTTAATTGCTGGCACAGCTTGGTACACAACTGATGATCCTCTGAAAGTTCCAGGTACATATATGCCCGTAGGTGCAGTAATTACCGGATTTTTAGTTGCTGTTTTTGCATTTGGTAATCAAAAAAATTTGTTAACACCAATGACCATTGTTCTTTGGCCAACAATAGCAGCATTAATTACAGCAATTCCCGAATTTATTGAAGGGAGTGATGTTGATTCTAAAGCGCGGATTCCTAAACCAGAAGCTCGACAAAAAATTATTATTTTAGTCGGTAGTTGTATGATTATTAGCTGCTGGCTACAGTTTTATTTTGTGATTGATAAATGGTTGCAGGAATATCCTAGTTTACTAGCAGATGATTTTCAAAATAGTACCTTTGTAATTACAAGGGAAGAACCGGAAAAAGTACCCGCCAATGGTGTTTTGATACTTAATCAACTACAACCATTAGTAGAAGAAGAAATATCAGAAAAATCTTGGTCACAAGTTGAAAGATGGCTACTAGAGGCAAATGTGAGGGTAGGACAATTAGGTAAAGAAATTTTAGATAAAAATTCCTTGGGATTGAGAGAAAAAGAACTATGGCGTATTGAGCCGCGTGTTACTAATACTAAATCTGGTTATGTATTAGATTTGCTGAGTATTTGGGTAGGCCCAAGTTCTAGTGCTAAAGGTTATTTTTTAAAGAAATCGTGTCGAATTGAACCACTAGCAACATCAAGAAATCGCAATACAAATAGTAGTGTCCCGGAAGATAAAATTGCAGTCGCAGAAATTGACTGCGATCGCACTATCTCACTCAGGAAAGCAGCACCACCAGCGCAGCAGTGAGTAGTGAGTGCTGAGTAGTGAGTGCTGAGTAGTGAGTGTGGAGTAGTGAGTTAGGAGTGTGGAGTAGTGATTATGACCAAAATTTTAGTAATTGCAAAGAATGTATTTCAGGAAGTGGTACGCGATCGCATTCTGTATATTATCGGTTTTTATGCTTTAATCTTGGCTGTGGCTAACCGCGCCTTACCTGAATATGCAGCTAGTACCGAAGACAAAATGTTTTTAGACTTTGGGATAGCAGCAATGAGTGCAATTAGTGTAATTGTTGCTGTGTTTATTGGTACAGGACTTGTTAATAAAGAAATTGAAAAACGCACTATATTATTATTAATTGCTAAACCTGTTAGCCGTGGGGAATTTATCACTGGTAAATTTCTAGGTTTATCATCTGTCTTGGCTGTCTTAATTGCTAGTATGACAGCTATTTACTTGCTATTTTTGCAGTTTGGAAATGTTCCCTACTCAATAGCCAGTATTTTAATTGCATCACTATTTTTATGCTTGCAATTAGCTGTAATCAATGCTGTAGCAATAACTTTTGGTGTATTTACTAGTTCTTTATTAGCTGTAGCTTTAACATTTGCCGTGTATTTAATGGGTAATATTACTCAAAATTTAGTCCAATTGAGCCGGATGAGTCGCAACCCAGTAATGGAACGTATCAGTCAGGGACTATATCTAATATTGCCAGATTTATCTCGACTAGATTTAAAAAATGATGCTGTTTATGGTTTGCAAGCAATACCAGATATGGCTACATTGCTTGGTAATGCAGTTTATGGTTTAATCTACATTACCTTTTTATTGGCGATCGCTATTTTTATCTTCTCACACCGAGAATTTTAAATATTACCTTCTGTCTCCCTCAAGATTCCTCACCCCAACTTTGTAATTGCAGATAGACCAATATAAGCGTGAAAGCTAACAACACTGTAGCGGCGGCGGCGGCGTAACCAAAATCAAATTGCCCAAAAGCCTCTTGATAAATGTAGTAAACTAGCAAATTAGTAGTATTTAGCGGCCCACCACCTGTAACTACATATACTTGCTCGAAACTCCGCAAGGTAAAAATAGCAGTCGTAATTGTGGCAAAAATTACAGTCGGGCGTAACCCTGGTAAGGTAACGTACCAAAATTGTTGCCATCCATTAGCACCGTCTAGTTCTGCTGCTTCGTAGCGACTGGAGGGAATAGCTTGCAAGCCTGCTAAAAACACGACCATATTAAAACCGAGTTGTTTCCAGACACTCAAAACAATTAATACAGGCATTGCCCAAAATGTATCTCCTAGCCAAGAAATAGCGGGAATACCAAACAAACTTAAAAATCCGTTGGCAGGGCCAGTGGATTGAAATAACCACCGAAATCCTAACCCAGCCGCGACTAAAGAAGTAATAGAGGGTAAAAAATACGCACTCCGCAGAAAACCCCGTAGAGCTATGGAGCGATTTAACAATACTGCTAGACCTATAGGGATAATCAAACTAGGAATTAAAGTAGCAACGGTAAAATAAACGGTATTCCCCAGAACTTGCCAAAAATCGGGGTTGAGGATTAAACGCCAATAGTTTTTCAACCCTATCCAATAAGTACCTGTAGAAGTGAAACTACCAGCCGTAAAGCTGAGGTAACACAAATAGGCAATCGGCCAAATAACAAATAAACCTAATAAAATTAGCGCAGGTGTGAGAAAAGTCCAGGCGGCGAATGTATCATTATCTAACCATGACTGAGTAGATTTTTTTTGCATTGATAATTTTCCTCTTGGTTATTCAGTTAATCTATTTATATCTTTGTAACTTTGAATTTTGAATTTTGAATTTTGAATTTTGAATTGCTTATGACCCTCCGCCCTGATTTTACCTCTAGCCTTGTTTCTCCTAATGTTAAAACTCATCAACTGACTGAAGTAGCTCCTTTAAAACTGGGGATTATGGCTTCTGGTAGCGGCAGTAATTTTGAAGCAGTTGCCCAAGCTATTGAAGACAAGCAACTCAACGCCCAAATTCAAGTTTTAATTTACAATAATCCCTCAGCTAAAGCAGCTAATAGAGCAGCTAATAGAGGTATAGAAACTGTTTTGTTGAATCATCGTGAATATAAAAATCGTGAATCATTTGACCAAGAAATTGTCAATACCTTGCGGCAATATGATGTAGATTGGGTGATTCTAGCTGGTTGGATGCGCGTGGTCACGTCCGTATTCATTGATGCCTTTCCCAACAGAATTATTAATATTCACCCTAGTTTATTGCCTAGCTTCAAAGGTATTCACGCTGTAGAACAAGCCTTACAATCTGGTGTAAAAATCACTGGCTGCACAGTGCATCTAGTTTGTTTAGAAGTAGATAGCGGCGAAATTTTGATGCAAGCTGCCGTGCCAATCTTACCAGATGACACGGCTGAAACACTACACGCCAGGATTCAAGTTCAAGAGCATACGATACTACCACAGGCGATCGCACTAGCAGCACGAAAGTAATTCGTAATTCGTCGTGAAGAATTGCTTATGGTTGCTGAATCTTCCATAAGCAGCTAGAAATCCAATTGGTCATAATGTGAGCGACAATTGGCACGAGCAAATTACCACTCCAAAGTGCGCTGTATCCTAGGATTATTCCAATAATAGTTGCCCAAATTACATAAGGCCATTGTTGAGGGCCGCTAAGATGCAAAATACCAAAGCAGACACTAGAGCCAATTACGGCTAGATGATCTAGTCCTAAAGCGGGTAACATGACACCGCGAAATAATAATTCTTCACTTAATCCCGGTAATAAACCTAACCAAATTAAGTCAGGCCAAATTAAAGGTTTCAGTACCAATTCCAAGTAATAATCCGCACTTTTGCGGTATGGTAGCCACAAACGATAAGCTATGCCACTTATAGCTGTGATGAATAACCCTACACCTATTCCTAAGAGAAAGTCCCTAGGATACCAGTGCCATTCAAATAATAAAAAGTTACCGAAGCGTAACCACAGCCTAGCGACTATCCACAACAGAATTGCAGTGACTCCCATCGCCACTAGCACTTGGGTTCGTGTCAAGTATGGAGTTTCTGGTTCTTGTTTGTGTTGTTCTACCACGGTTGTTTAGGGATTAGGGACAAATCAATTCAAAATTCAAAATTATACTCCTCGGTAGTTCACGTTAGCGTCACGCAATGAAGAACTCCTGGAAGGTAAACAAGATAGATTATATAGCCCATGCCCAATGACTATTGACTATTGACTATTGACTATTGACTATTGATAAAGGATATATTTTAGGAATTAGGGAAGTTGGGTTAATGCCTGCTTTATGGGCTACTAATAGACCTACTGCTTCTAAATATGAGTTTACTTGTATAGATTTTATCCCCAATGATTGGGATGGGACTTTGATTTGAGTTTGATTTTCCTCTACTGTAATGATTTGGCATGACTTTTGGCTCAAGCTGAGTAATGCACTACTACCACAGGCAGTGGCTGGCATAATTATGGCATCTACTTGTTCTGCCCAAATATCTGTTTGGAGGGATGTAGTTAATCCCTTTTCTAAGATAAATTGTGGGGCGCGACTTAATCCTACGAGTACGCTCGGTAAAAAAGTATAACCTAATTCTTCCGCAGCCGATCGCGGCGATAAATTTGGCGCGGGAGGTTCAGCCGCTAAGGCTGGTGCATGGGCGCAAGGAATGTGAAATGTTCTGACTATTAAATGGCTAATTACAGCTTCTGCTCCGGCAATTGGGTCTACGCCTTGACCTAGGCGATAGTTTTGCGCTGCTTCCTCATCCATATTATCGGGAAAACGGGCAACAACTGCGATCGCTTCTGCTCCTGCTTTTTTAATTAATGTTTCCGCCCCTCGCAATAAACTATCTGGGTTGCCAATTGTTCCCCAACTCGTACCCGATGGTGCAGTCCGTAATTCTACGTTTAATGGCGCATCTGTAATCACATAATCTGTCAAAGTTAATCCCAGAGTAGCCTGCGCTGCATCGGCTGCTTGGAGGTGTCGCAACCTTAAGTCTGTTTCAATCCCCTGGTCTAAAAGTAAACCTATTTTGTTATTACGTACAGGACGCAAACCCCACAATCCGGCAGCAAATTTGTCAAGTCCGTAGCCTTCTACATAAAAAGCATTAGGAATATTCCAGTATAAGCTTGCACCGTTGAGAACATTGGGGTGAGTGATCAGGCGATCGCAAACCTGTGCTATTAATCTAGCAATAGGTATAGCATCCCCGGCATAGCCACCAATGGCTGCACCAACACCAGTTGGGACTATGAGAATAGCAGTGTAGGGACGAGTCATATTTAAGTGCTGAGTGCATGGTCTAGCGCAAAAGCTGTGATAAGTTTGCAGTAAGCACTTTAGTGCTAAGAATATTCAGGACTAAAGTCCTTACTACAAACCTAGATCCACCATCATCCTTTCATACTTTTATTTACTCAGCACTAACTGTAGTCACTACAGCTTCCACCGTAGCCTTTTCTTTATCAGCGTCTACAGCAGTAATCGCCCATCTTAGCGGTTCGCCCTGCTTTCGCAACTCAGCTTCAATCACTTGTTGTAACTCTGTAGGTGTTTCTTGAAGGTCGATTTCTGCGGTAATGAAATGAGTTGTCATTGGTGTCAGTCCGGTTGATTTGTAGATTCTAGAATAACCGATCTCAGCCAGAGCTAAATACTGATTTTATCTATCCTATTGATTATCAACAGTAATTGGTAATAATCACCATCAGCAATTTGTGTTTTCTGCCATAAATCCTGACAGCAAAAATTTACCAATTACTAACATTAATCTTTTGGGATTATTTACCGAATTGCTTCTGATAAACTACTTCTTCTTTTTCTGTCTCAACTTTTACATCAGAACGGGGATAAGCCACACACAGCAATACGTAGCCTTCTTTTTGCAAATCGGGGCTAACTCCCATCCCGTCAGCTTGGTCTACTGTTCCGCTTATAATTTGTCCTGCACAAGTTGTACAGACACCAGCATGGCAAGAACTGGGTAAATCTAGCCCTAGCTCATCGGCAACTGATAAGATGGTTTTATCTTCAGGAACTTGTAATGTGTGGGTTTTGCCTTGGTGGAGAATCTCAACAGTGTAAGTTGTAGACATATGCTAAAAAATGAGTGCTATAGACAAACTCATTATTATATCTGAATTGTTGAAAACATCGCTCAATAATTTTATAGAATATCCGGGTCAATATTTAACTCCCGCAACTTAGCAGCTAGGCGTTCAGCACGTTGCTTTTCCTGTTCAGCACGCTGTTTTTCTTCCTCTGCGCGTTGCTTTTCTTCCTCTGCGCGTTGCTTTTCTTCGTCTGCACGCCGTTTTTCCTGTGCTGCTAGTTCTTCCGGTGTCGGCACTAACTCCCCTTGTGCCGTAAAATAGCGTAATTGATTATTCTGTACACCCAAATATAAATCTAACTGCTGACTCCATAACCAACCTTGGGGATTTGGTTCTATAGGTTGGTAATGACCATCTACTAAATGAAAACCAACAAATTCTAAATTGTTGGGGTCAAACCAAAAATATTCCGGTGTGCGAAATATATCTTGATAGATTTGCTTTTTTAAGCTTTTATCTGTGGCTTTTGTAGAAGGTGACAGTAACTCAACAATAATATTGGGATACTTACCGTCTTCTTGCCAGATTACCCAACTTTTGCGCGGTTTCTTTTCACATCCTCGCACGACAAAAAAATCAGGGCCGCGAAATTCTTCTGATTTGAGTTGACGTTGGCTATAGTATATTGTCAAATTTCCCGCAGCATAAAAGTCATTGCGGTTTTGCCACCACAATTCTAAACATTGTAATAACAGAATAATTTGGCGTAGATGTAAATCGCTTTCCAATGGTGGTTCGTGACTTTCAATATCTCCTGGCGGAAATATTATATCTTCTATTGGTTGGTCACTTTCAATATCTCCTGGTGGAAATATTATACCTGCTACTGGTTGTAAATTTTGGGCGACTGACATGACTTAATTGGGGCTAAGGGTGATATGCGAGGATTGGATGCACAGGTGTTATAAATATCATAATCTCGCTGATTAATAATGACAGTTTGTAGTGAGGGCTTTAGCCCTCAATTTCAGGACTAAAGTCCTCACTACGAAATTTTTTAACCTACATTAACGATCGCATTTTACCAGCACATCCTGAAAATGCTTTGGTAAAAGAGTTTCATCAATCACTATAATATAGGACTTACGCACTCGCTACGAAAATAAAGGCCTTGAGATTGCTTCCCTACAGTCACAATGACGAAAATACGTTAGGGTTGCGTAAGTCCTGTAATAATCACAGATAATTAGTTAAATTTGCTTAATTATAAATAATTATGCGCGATTATGCTTTGCCTACACTTCGCGATCGCGTTTCCTTAAAGAATGGATCTGTCAGTCTGCCGTTTGGCATTGGTTCGCTGGCTTGGGAAGTTGACCCCACAGAACGCAAGGTGGCTTGGTCGTTGTATGTGGAATTAGTGACGCGTATTGCTGTGCAACCATTAGAAGTTAAACTGTAACGTAGTGCAACCCAGCACGGAATATGTGTTCTGCTGTTAAGTCTTGTTTTTCAACCCTACTATTTTATAATTTTTAGACCTTGTATAATCAAGAATGTAAATTTTTATATCAACACTAATTTTTCCAGATATATATCTACAATAATAATTCTTCAGCTAAAACATTAAGATTTTATTTTTGTTTATGCAAAGCCGGCCTATGTTGGTACAAAATATTCCAATTCCTGCACAAACTAACCTATTGGTATTTAAAGATTATATTCCTCTACTCCAAACTTTAGTATGGCCTGTTTTTTGGTTAATAGTATTTTTAGTTTTCAAAAAACAAGTTACACATTTATTTCAGCTTGTAACACGGCAAATTGAAAAAGGTGGTAGTGTTGAAGTAGCAGGATTTAAGCTAGTAGGAGGAAAACTTGTAGAAAAGACATCTGATCTGGGTGATAAGGTGGATATTGCTGGAAATCCAGATAGGTTTGAGCTTCTATTCAAGGCACAAGGAATATCTCAAGGAAGTTTCTTCAAGAAAAGTACAAAAGCAATGAAAGTTCCTGGAGGATGTGTGATTCAAGTAACCAATGAACGTCAGAATCCAGATGGTTCTTGGAGTGTTGCTGAGTCTTTAACTTTTGTTCCTGGAGAAGTAACTATAAAAGAGGATAAAGCGTCTGGACGCTTCTTAGATAAATTTGACCAGGTATTAAAATCAGAATAATGATGATTTTTATCAGTTATTCTTGGGCAGATTCCATGTTTGCTCGAAGTTTAGCTAATTTCTTAACAAAGGAAGGTTATCAGGTTTGGATAGATTATCAAAACTTAAATACATCTAAGCCATTAGTACCACAAGTAGCAAAAGCAATTTCGGTAGCTGATGTATTTTTGTACATTGATTCTCTCCATGCACGTTCATCAAAATGGGTAAAGTTTGAATTATGTCTAGCTCAGATTTGCTCTAAGTTAATTCAAGTTGTTAATGTTCCTTTATAAAAATTTTATATCCAATAAAATCTTTTTAAAGTAGGTGTAGTAGCGCGGCAAGCTTAAAATATTGGGTTGTTTAGTGTGAAAAAACCAAAACTTCATGATAATTGATTACTTAACCTAACAAATTAGACAGTCGCTACACTTTCTTGTGTTGGCTTTTAGCATGACTGCGCTAAATATACAATAATTGATTAGCAATTTCATCTGCTGTCAAAGTATCAAGAAGGATAGCAACCCTCTCAGCAATTTCATAGGCATTTCTACGTTTAGCAATCAAAATCCCTGCATGAGTTTGACTATTAACTAAATAATTTGTGTGTAATTCCTCAAAATCAAGTCGATTATGTGTTAATATGCAACGTCTAATAGATGCAGTAAAAGCTAATTGTTTTTGATCTGGTTCTCCTAACATTTGCTGTTCTCTTGCTGTCGTTGCATCAAAACCTCTTGCTAAAAGTAAAGTACCCACTAGAACATCTACATCTTCATCAATATAAACTTGAGCAAAAATTGTCATTGTTGATTTAATCTAGCTTTAATAGCTGGATGAACTAATTCATCAGAGACATGATTGCGTTCGATATATTCATTGACTTCTGCTTGATTATCTAAGTAAAAACTCAAAGCATCGAAGACTTGGGCTAAAGTTAAATGAGGTAAATGTAACGGTATTTCCTCTGGTCTAATTCCTAAACGCCAATTTTCAACAATCGCTCTCACAGGTGTTCTAGTTCCTTGAATAATCGGTTCACCTGATAAAATTTCCGGTTTTCGAGTGACATAACGAGAGTTTGTTGTAGCTGTCATACTGATAAAATTTTTGGCAGTATCTGGTGCTAATGTATCACAGATGTTAAACCAATTCGCAATCTGACTTTGCACGGGATCTGAAAAACCCCTCTCCAAACCTCCCTACAAGGC
>NZ_JAYGGZ010000020.1:0-73106 GCF_034931465.1 Anabaena sp. UHCC 0399
GTGTTACCTTGGTATATTACTGCTCGTTCTACCTTACAGGAAGGATTATATCGTTATGATGCGATCGCCCGTCTGCAAGATGTACAGATGGGTGATAAAAGTAAAGATATTGGTCGCTACATTCAACTAGGCCCACTAGGTACAGCCCTTCTACCTTCTCGCCGTCCGCGTGTGCTGCTGATTGATGAAATAGATAAAAGCGATATTAATTTACCTAATGATTTACTCAACTTGTTTGAAGAAGGGGAATTTGAAATCCCAGAATTAGCACGGATTTCTAAAGAAGTAAATCAGGTAGAAGTTCGCACTTATGACGGGATGGATGTCCCCATTAAAGCAGGTCGGGTGCGCTGTCAAAATTTCCCGTTTATTCTGTTAACTAACAATGGTGAGCGAGATTTTTCACCAGCATTTTTGAGGCGTTGTTTAAGGTTAAATATGCCTTATGAACCTGATGCAACTGCTTTAAAGGATATTGTGAAAGCACATTTAGGCAGTGATGTGATAACGAAAGATGAAGAAAAAATCAATGAATTAGTTGCAAAATTTAGAACATTACGAGAAGGTGGTGATATAGCCACAGATCAATTGTTAAATGCCATTTATCTAGTCACTCGTGAGTTTAAACCAGCACCAGCAGAAGAAAAAGACTTGATTGAAGTGTTACTGAAATACTTAACCAGTGCGGAGGACAGATGATTGACCAGTTAATTACTGCATTGAGTAAAGAAGTAGAAATGTCAGCCGAAGAAATTGCTGATACGATTTGGCTGGCAATGCAAATGCAGGAATTTCAACCTGAGTCAGTCTCTTCTGATTTAAACCTGAGAACGAAAGACGAAAGAGAAATTAACAACCAGGAAAGTCAGTTAAGTCAGGGAACATTGCCAAAACCCAAGCCAGAAATTTCAGAGCTAGAAGAAACACCAAATCAGTTAACAGAGGAACAAAAAGCAGGTATTTATCCCCGAAATGAGCAAGCAAGTTCAAAATCCTCAGATTTATCTTTTAAAGTCCCTGATGCTCCTTCTTTACGCGAGCCTTTAACCTTAGCACGAGCATTAAAGCCCTTAATGCACCGTATCCCCTCTGGGAGAGAATTAGTCTTAGATGAAGCCGCCACCATCCAACGAATTGCTGATGAAGGACTTTGGATACCTGTACTTAGACCCACAGTAGAACCTTGGTTAGATTTAGAGTTAGTAGTTGATGGAGCAATCTCCATGCAAATTTGGAGACATACAATTAGAGAATTGGAACGACTGCTGAAGAACTATGGAATTTTCCGAGATGTGAGGGTCTGGGGACTAATTACAGATGAAAACGAACAAGTGCAGATTCATCGAGGTATCGGTGCAACGGCTAAAAATCAAACTCCCCGTAGTCCCAAGGAATTAATTGACCCCAGTGGTCGGCGTTTAGTGTTGGTAGTCAGTGATTGTGTGTCATCTCTCTGGCAAAATGGAGCGGTTACACCTGTCTTAAAACTCTGGGCAAAACAAGGGTCAATGGCTATTGTCCAGATGCTTCCTAAATGGCTTTGGAAAAGAACTGCTTTAGGTAGAGCCTCAGAGGTACGGTTGCGGGCATTGAATCCGGGAGCGTGTAACCAGAAATTAATCGCCAAGGAAGTGTCATTCTGGGATGAACTTGATGATAAAACGGGGGTTAAAGTTCCTGTATTTACCTTAGAACAAGATAAGGTCGCTACTTGGGCGCAAATGTTATCGGGTAAGGGCAGTATTTGGACACTGGGATATGTGTTTAAGTTAAATGCAACTCCTGTTGATAAGGAAAGTAGTTTATTTAATCTTACTCATAGTGATTTGAGTGCAGAACAGCGTGTACAGGCGTTTCAGGTAACGGCATCACCAATGGCACGAAAACTCGCAGGATTATTAGCTTCTGCACCTGTGATTAGTCTGCCAATTGTGCGATTGATTCGGGAAACACTGTTAAAAGATTCTCAACAGGTTCATGTAGCTGAGGTGTTTTTAGGTGGATTATTAAAGCCATTATCTGAGATTAATGCAAACACCAATCCTGATTATGTTCAATACGAATTTATAGAGGATGTACGGGATTTATTAGTTGATTCTGTTCCTTCAAAGTATGTTTTGAATGTGGTTGATGAGGTATCAAAATATGTAGCGAAGAAAGTAGGTTTATCACTAGAGGCTTTTGCTGCTGTATTGAGGAATCCGAGACAAGTTAGAGATATTAAGATTGTTGAGGAAGTTGGATATTTTGCAACGGTTACGGCTCAGGTTTTGAGGCGTTTGGGTCGTGAGTATGTAAAGGTTGCTGATGAAATACAACCAAAAGAATTGGAAATAGATTATCTTAATGAATCAGAAGATCAGGTTGCCACGTCTCAAGCAATTTCATCCCCATCTTCTCAGCAGAATCAGCAGTATGTTGATGATCTGGTACAAAAAGTGCGATCACGCATTCATGATGACATCCAGCGATTACATGGCAAGATACCATTATGGGGTGTAGATCATTGGTTTCCTTTATGTGATTTGTTTGTTGATGTGAATATCCTTGAGGAACTGAGCAGTAGCCGTAGGTCAGAACTTGATGACTTGTGGCAAGACTTCGGTAAGAATCCAAGTGATCGCAGTTTAGATCGCATTGGTTTGGGCAGAAAACTGCAACGGGTATCAGGGCTAGAGGTGCTGGCGAAGAATACGAATTTTATGGTAGTGGGTAAACCTGGTTCAGGGAAGACCACTTATTTGCAACGAGTAGTTACCGAGTGCAACGCGGGCAATTTACAAGCGCATCGAATTCCTGCTCTGATTAAACTGCGTGAATTTGTAGAGGATGGACGTAAGTTTGCCTACTCACTGGAGCGTTATTTTGAGAGGTACTGGCAGTTATCCAATACAGAAATTAATTTGATTTTCAATCAAGGTCGGGCATTGGTTTTGCTAGACGGGTTAGATGAAGTAACAAGGGAATATGGTAAGAACATCACCAAGCAAATTAAGCAGTTCGCTCGTTATTATCCGCAGACACAGGTAATTGTAACCTGTCGGACGCAAAGTCAAGAATCGCGGTTTGAGCGTTTTAATTATGTAGAAGTAGCAGATTTTAATCAAGCCCAAGTGCGATTATTTGCCGAGCATTGGTTTAAGACAGTCATGAAAGATGACTCAGCAGGATTAGCAAGATCGCAGGAGTTTCTAAATCAAATTTTCTTAGAAACGAATAAACCGATTCGGGATTTAGCTAGTACACCAAGTTTGCTAAGTTTTATTTGTGCTGCGTTTAACCAAACTGGCAAGTTCTACTCAAAGCATTCCAAGCTTTATGAGGAAGGGTTAGAGTTACTACTAGAGCAGTGGGATAAGTCACGACAGATTAAGCGAGATGAGATTTACCGAGATTTATCGCTGGAGCGAAAACTAGAATTACTTAGTTATCTGGCGGTTAAAAAGTTTGAGCAACCGCAGTATGTTTTGTTTGAGCAGTCAGAAATTGAGGGTTACATAGCAGAGTTTTTGGGAATTGATCTGCGGGATAGTCGAGCAGTTTTGAAGGCGATTGAGTCTCAGCATGGATTATTGATTGAGCGATCGCAAAAAAT
Source organism: Anabaena sp. UHCC 0399 (assembly GCF_034931465.1). Classification (NCBI taxonomy): domain Bacteria; kingdom Bacillati; phylum Cyanobacteriota; class Cyanophyceae; order Nostocales; family Nostocaceae; genus Anabaena; species Anabaena sp. UHCC 0399. Next base: position 3,596 of record NZ_JAYGGZ010000020.1, read on the forward strand.
TTGGTCGTTTTCGCATCTAACTTTTCAAGAATATTTTGTAGCGAAGTGGTTTATTAATAAAAATACATTACAAGATTTAGCCTCTCAAGTTGATAAAATATATTGGAGAGAAATATTCATATTGGCTGTTTCAATTTTGAAAAATGCCGATGATTTACTAAAATTAATGAAGGTAAAAATTGATAATTTGATCATTGATAATAAACATACACAAGGTTTCTTAGACTGGGTTGCAAAAACAGCAAGTCGTAGAAAATCAAATTTTAAACCATCTTCAATAAGAGCGGCTTACCACTATTTAGCTCATGTTTATAAAGACAATAATGCTGATCAGATTTATAATTATGGTGAATATAGAGACTTTATTGATTCACCAGGAATATACGGTTTACCCAGGAAATACGAAGAAGTCCCATATAGGAATGTTACAGAGCTAGTTTTCTCATCCTCTCGACTCTTGTACTCTCTTGATCTAAATCTTTATAAGTCTTTAAATAAGTATAATTATAATTATAATAATAAAGAAAACAGACAATTCTGGGAAATTTCTGAATCTCTACTTGGGAAATTTCCCACAAATATTGCTGACTATTCTTTTGATAAGCTTGATTCCCCACAGTATGAATATGGCAAAACAATATTCAGTAAATATTACGATTTAAATAATTTACTTATCTATTGTCTCAAAAATAGTAATAATGTTAGTCAGGAGGTGATGATGGAGATTGAAGAAACATTACTATTGCCGATCACCGAAATAGAAAAGCGCAACTATGCAACAGCCAAATAGAGAGATCATTTCATGATTTGTAGAAATTTTAGGCTACATCATTAGACGAAAGTTTAGGAATTTTATTGTAAACTTCTGAATTTTCTTCAAGGGCTTGACGTAAATCATATTGTGTTTGTAAATTTAACCAAAACTGGGCAGTGTTGCCAAAATAGTGAGATAGACGCAAAGCTGTATCTGCTGTAATACTGCACTTTCCAGATAAAATTTCACTAATTCGTGTCTGAGATACACCTATATCTTTGCTTAATCGATAAGATGTGATGTTTAACGGTTCTAAAAATTCTAGTTGCAGGATTTCGCCTGGATGAATGTTTGGCAACCGGTTGTTATTCATAATGATTTTTATACTTAGTGGTAATCGACTATTTCAACTTCCGAAGCATTGTTTTCATCTGTCCAAACAAAGCAAATCCGCCATTGGTCATTAATCCGAATACTGTACTGCCCACTTCTATCGCCAACTAGCTTTTCTAGGCAATTTCCTGGTGGAACGCGCAAGTCATTAATTGATGTTGCTGCGTCAAGGATAAGTATTTTTCGTAAAGCAGTCTTCTGAATATTGGGTGGGTATTGAGAAGATGTAAAGCCTTCAAAAATTAGCTTTGTCTCTTCAGACTTGAAATTAACAATCACAATAATATCGTTTTGCGTTACTATCGTCAAACGTTAGTATACATTTCAAGTAGTAAATTTTGACATTGACCAAGCGATGGCGTAACCGCCCAGCGTAGCTGATCGCTCATTCATAAATATGCCTGACAACAAGCTGCGCTGTATCTAAGTTTAGAATTTAACCGTAAGCATATCCTGTAAATATTTATCAGCGCGGTTAATATGACTGACGTGAATCCCGACATCACTCGAACTATTGCGATCGCAGTGCAGCCTCAAGAGAATGGACAGTATATTTGTCAGTTATCATCCTCTCTGAGCGATTCTCCTAGAGAAAATATACAATGCTACGGTCAAACCAAAGAACACGCGATCGCGATCGCCTTAGAGCAACTAGCCCATGAGTATCGCCAAATAGCAGAAGAACGACAAAATACAGATTGGGACACAGGGGAGCGATCAGACTCTGGAGAGGCAATTACCAAGCATTACCATGTAATTCTGCACTACGAGCGCATTGCAGAGGAAGAATCGAAGTTTGAGGCAATGCGCAATACCATTATGGGAAATACGGTGGTGGAGAATGCTAATATCACCGTGATTGAGATTGATCCAAATATACCAATTGAGCCATTAACGCGATCGTGGGATTGATTGGGACAGTAAAATCAGGTTTTCAGGACTTTAGTGCTGTTGCGGTAGCCAAAGGCTTAAGCTTCGCTTATCGCCTGCGGTGGAGCGTAGACCATCGCCTACTTGATTCCAGCTTATCGTTTTGTCTGCACATCAATCTTTGTGATTTACGGTAGAGAATTTTCTCAATCACAGCACAACCATTGAAGGCACGCAGATAAAACATCCACACTAAACTGCTAAATTTGCTATTTAACTAGCTGGACTGTTTTATAACAATACGAACCCATAGAATCGTGATTTCGCCGTTGCTGGCGGATTGTTGCCAAATGCTCTAATGCTTGATTCAACCCTTTCAAAATGTGCCTCTCATATCGAGCCAATTTATCTGTCTCTTGGGGCAAAGCCCGCGATTTTTTCTCTTCCTCCCTAATCTGCGCCTGCAAATTTTTCAGTTCCGCACCCCCACTTCTATCACCTTCTAAATCAATGAGCGATTGGAGGGCATCAGGAAATTTAAAATTCATTTCAGCCCTTAAAATAGAGAGATTGGCGATCGCCGCCTCCGCCTGCCAAAGTCGATTTAACTTGAGCCACCCCATTGCCACTTGCTGCGCCAGAAATTTTTCCGTAGCAGTTGTTGGTTGATATTCATCAATTAAGGACTGTACAAAGCCTTGAAATACCTCTAAATCTTCACCCAGCACTAGAGGTGGATTAACTGAAAGTAAGCCATGCCGAGTAGAATTTCCAGAAGCAATAGACTTGCCCTTTTTTGTAACTGGGCCACGAGATTTTTTTCCATTGGCTCGACAAATTTCTGGATTAGCGACCATAGTTTTGTTTCACGATAACTATTAAAATAATTTTGCTAGCTGGAATGGCACACAATAATTACTTTTGCGATCGCTCATACGAAGATACAGTCAATAAATCATCGAATGGCGATCGCCTTACCAAGTTATTATTGGCTATCGTCGTTAGTCTTGGCTTCTAATGGCTCAAGAAAAGATTGAGGACACTCATGATTAAGTAAATCTTGAGGTAAAGTCGTATCTTCAAAGGTAATACTAGCTTCACCATTAGCTGTGAGGGAATTAACCACAGCAACCTTGCCGTCCCTTTTAGAACCGAGACATCTGAATAATACCCGCATCCCTTGAGCAATTTTTGGGACTGAACTGTTATAACTCTCATCGCTCCCCTGGGGTGAGTTAAGAGTGGTAGTTAAAACTCGTGAAATGACCACAGCTTCTTGATTTTGGACTTTTAACTCCTCTCCTTCAGATTTCTTAATTAAAAGTGAGTTAAAAGTAGAGTTAAAAGTCTGTAATTCTTGTTCTGCAATAATTTCAGAGTTTTGATTAATAAGTGGAACAGAAACATCAGGGAGGGGGGACTGTGTGGCGTTTCTAAAGTAGACTTTACGCCGGGGATTGTTTGGAGATTTACTTTTACTAACCATTCCTCGTTGGTGCATTTTACATAATTCAACCCCTATGTTGTTACCACCCACTGCATTCTGAATTTCTTCTGGTTCGTATCTTACTCCTGGATGCTGGTCTAAAAATTCTAAGATGCGTTGTCTTAAGGATTGGCTTTGTTGGGCATTATCTAGAGATTCCCCGAAATGCCCTAAATTTTGAAAAACACCTGTGGTAGAGTCATACATGAGTTTCAGGGTTACAGGCTCATAACCTCTAGTTTTCGCCATTGAAAAAATTCGGTGAGGGTCGGATTGATCTTTACTTGCCTTTTCAATTCGGTAGTGGAAACTTACACTACCGGCGATCGCTGTTGATCCAGATGCTCTGCTGACTCCTGTATCATCCTTATTTTTATTATCATGGTGAACCCAGAGTAGAGTACCACCATAGCGAATAATAAGCCTTTCAACCTCTTTTAACCAGTGGCCAATAGACTCAGACTTCTCCTCAATCCCCAAAGGGTGGATAATAGTTGCTCGAATACTGTCGATAATAACCAAGTCAGGTTGAAATTCTTGTAACCATAATTCCAAGCTTTCTAAATCTTTAATAGTCCAAGCTGCCATATTACGAGTTTCACCAATGACCCGAATATTTGGCTCATTATCAAAACCTCGGTGTGAGAGATAATTAGCAGTGATGTTGAGAGGCTGATCGCTATTTATCATTAACACTTTACCATTTCTAGCTTTTTCTCCTAGAAATGGAGTACCAGTAACAATTGAATAAGCTAGGTCAGTAGTCCATAAAGTTTTTGAAGCTCCTGGCAAGCCAGAAAGGATACCACTGACACCCTTTGGTATAATTCCTTCTACTAGCCAACTTAAACCTTCATTTTCAAGAGCGAATACTTCCTGTAGTGTCAGAGGTTGCGGTTTTTGTTGGTTTTGCTTTTCAGCATATTGAATAGCTTGACACTGCTGCTCAAATTCCTTAGTTGTTATATGATATCGACTAAGAATTCTATTCCGTTCTGTTATCTGTCGCTGGGGATTAGTCTCCCGCAAGTAAGCTTGAATTTCAAGCTTTAATCTGGTTGCAAGGAAATTTCTACGCAGAGGAGTTAAAACTTTCCGCTCCCAAAAATAATCACTAAATCGTGTTTGTTGGCGAATTTTTTCAAGCTGGAGATTTTCTTCTAGTTCATCCAAACCTTGATTAATAATGACTTTCGCTTTTTCTATAGCCTCATCTTGAGTTAACTTAAATTCGGTAGTTTTATTGCTGTTAGTGCTTTTAACCCTAGAATGATTAGGACTACTTGAAATTTGGTGATTGGTATTTGATAAAATTATCTTAATATTTGATGGGCATTTAACCTCATATATTTCTTGGTTTAATTGACGAATTTTTAGCCAGCATTGCTCCTCTCCACCGTAAAACTTTGCAGATGGGTAGCTAAATTCTACATCAATGCTCTTGATGATACGCTGTACACGAGCATCATCAATATCTAATTTTTTACCGCCCTGTAAAACAATATCTTGTGGATTAGTATCAAGTAATATTTGGTTACTATTACACCAGTTCTGCCAACCAAAAGCTTCGTGAGCTAGTGTAGTTAGTGCCTCACTGCGATCGCCTGTTGGATTATCTCCATTCAAAATAGCTTTAGCTTTCTTTGAAAGCAGCTGCTCTAGAGGCATACTAGCTTGTGCATAGTCAGTTTGAAGTGGCAATATAGAAGCTAATTTGTTTTTTTTGCTACATGGATAAATACCGATAGATTTTAAATTTTCCACTTCTATTAATTCACCTTGCCGTATAGATTCATAAGCATTTCCAGATGGCCCAATAGTTGGGCTTAGAACTGTAAATCTTCCGATGCTTAAAGCTTCTCCTACGTGCTTTCCTCCAGGAGCTAACGCAAAGTTTGTGAAATCAGGCTGATTTTTCACTTTTATGCCTATTCGCAACCCTCCTGAATGAGTTAGCTCAGAAAATGTCTTTTGCAAAATATGGTTCTGTTCTAACCACTTTAAAACTGTATGTTTGCAATCTTGTGGTGACTTAAAATGCTTAATATCAAAATCAAGCCATACAGTTTTATTCCATCCGCCTAATGTTCCGACTCCGTTATCAGGATGAGCAAACCAAGTGTCTATTTCTTGTTGTGTTGGTAGCATCTGATATTTTTGGTGTTGAATTAAGCGTGGAATGCCATTGTTATCTAGGTAACTAGGATTTTTTCCTGTGTACAATTTCTTAGGTGTTTTCCCATCAGCTTCATACTCAATATTTCTTTTTCTATCTTTTTTTGGGTATTTACATGGATCTTGCTGAGGAGCAACTGGTAGTACAGGAAAATTATTTTGGATCAGCCACTGAATTCGTTTTTTCCGCTCTATTAAGAATGTGTGACTTTTGGAGTTAAAAAGCATTAGCTTGGTTCAACCCCTTTTTTCCAAAAAATCAAGATATTTTCTCTGAAAACCGCTTGAGGTTTCTTTTTGATAATTTTTTCATCAGTTAATCTTCCTCCCTCTTTTCTGAGGTTGATTGGATGGAAGGCACTGAAGATATGTATCTATAGCTCTTTGATGTGCTTGCGGATTATCCCTATTAGCAATCCAGTCAAGTATTAAAGTCACATTGTAAAGCGTAGTTCTGGAATTTATTCTTTGCCAATGGATTCCTTCTTCCCATATCCCTTTGAGACGATATCGCTTAAAAGTTTCAGGTGATAAACCTATTTGTTCTGACAGTTGTTTTTTACTAACAAAATAGTTCATATTGGAGTTGTTGATAAATAACAAACTACTCCAATATGAACTATTCTTACCCATTTAGTGCGAAAGCGACTTTTCTTTTCTAATCCTTACCAGTTAAGCTTTTGAGGCGATCGTTTCTTTTTTTCTGCCTTGTCTTTGCAATTTACCGTTAAAATACAACCTATAGTTATCTTCTTTCATAAAAGTAGTAAATTTTTGCCTAGCTGTTACAACAGGCATATAAAACTTTTTCCTAAATTCGTCATCAATATCTGCTAACTTGATTGCCCAATTTATAACTTTCCATGTATGAGGGCTTTCTTCTTGATTAAAAGGATTTTCACATCCCTGGAGTTTCCTATTTTCATGCTGTCTACGAGCTAAATAATTTTTCATTCTCAGTTCTCCGCCTGAATAAGTAGCAATAAAAACCATAAGTTCTCCCTCTTCTACCAAGTCACGGAGGAACAGTGCAGAGTGAGGAATCAAAGGTCTAAGGTTAGATATGTACTCAAGCATTGTAAAAATAGATTTCCATAAATTAACTTCTAGCATAATCATAGGGTTTAACTTTTTATGTGGCTTCCAATGAGGAAATCTACTATCGATAGTTTGCCGACAAAATTCTCCCACTACTAACTTGCGATACATAATTAACATTTGTCCTGTAACTGTTTGTATCAAATCCTGGTTTGTTTCCATAGATGTCAGCTCATCCAAAACTGAACAAACAATAATTCTAGAATCACAATAAACTGGTGCAGGTGCAATGAGATAAGGGCTGGGCAAGAGTATTATGTTTGTATCTATCATTTTTTCATTACAGTAAACTAAAATTTGATAATTGAAGCTAGTTACACAGATTAATCAATGGGACGTAAATTCAGCATTTTTAGATAATCTGCATAATGCTTTTCAATCATCTCAACGCTGGTATCACACCATTTGCCTATGACTGATTCAGAAACGCCTTTAATAATCTGAATAGTGATGAAGGTATCTCTACAACTATAAGGTGTAGTATTTGGTTTGATAGAATCAACAATTCGATTCCAAGCATTATTACAAAAATTGTTGTAGTTGATTACTTTTCCCTTTGGGCTAGGAAAAACCAAATCATCTAAATAAGGATTTTCAGGTTTGATAGATATCAGTAAATTTCGTAATCTTTCTGAACAAGGGAATTGCCGTTTTTTGTTGTTTTTAGATCCCTGTACTCTTGTAGGGATGCCATTTCCCGATGTTGTCACTGACTCTTCAAAGCGAATATAACCACAGTCCTCTGCTATGTGCTTCCATTGAAGCCCAATTGCCTCTGATGGACGACAACCTGTCAGGAAGAAAAATTCTACAAGTGAAGCATAATGACTATAACTGATGCCTGTATAGCCTCTGCCGTTCCAATTTCCCCGATGCTCTTTAAATGCTTTAATAATTTTTTCTCTTTCTTCTTCTGAAAAAGCATTGGGTTTAGGTTCTAATTGATAACGGTACTTTGGCATCTCGTTAGCCATTCCCACATAAGGGTTAGAGTCAATCAACTTATGTTTTACAGCCCAGTTACAAGCTGCATTAAGTTGAATCAATGCCCGCTTGGTTTGCCCTACTGTAGTTATCCTCTCCAATTCTGCTTTTACTTTAAGAGCATCTAGCAATGGTATATCACCTAAACGTTGGAATAGTTTGGTGAAGCTATTGTGGTATCCCTTAGTTGTTTCCTTGAGGCTTGATGATTTGTAATTTATATAACCTTCCCAAAGTTTTGTTATTTTGGGTGTAACTTTGGGTGTAATGTCAGGTTCAACGGTACTCAGCACTGATTGAGGCTTGTATTTGTCCAGAGTTGGATCAAAATTTCCTGAAGCAATATCCAACTCAATCTGATTCTTTTTTGCTTCTGCTGCTTTACGGCTTATTTTTGTATCGGGTAAACCAAGAGATAAATAGTATCTTTTCCCTCCATAGCGAAATCGTAGTTGTAACCGTCCATTGGAATCAATAATAGAGACATTTCCCTTGGGTACTTTCCCTTTAGGTGTTTTGGTGTACATATTAAACTGTTTTTAGCTGATTATAGTACATCTGTTCTCTACACCCAATTTACACCCAATTTACCCTAAACAGACCCAATTTTTTGTTCAGATGTGGTACATGAGTACCATTGGATTAAGTATTCTATAGACACAAAAAACCCTTGTAAGGCTTAACTCACAAGGGTTTTAAGATAAGAGCGGGCGGCGGGAATCGAACCCGCATTAATAGCTTGGAAGGCTATAGTTTTACCACTAAACTACGCCCGCGAAATATTAACTATGTTAATATAGCACAGTTTTATTGGCAATTCAAGTATTTAATTAGCTGTTTGAGGCTTAATATCAATCCATATATAACAGTTGCTTAAATCTAGTGGTGTACCATCCCCATTTTTAGCTGGGGTACAGCTGTCGTTTTGGAACAAGTCGTTGATGAGTTGCTGGTATGAACTTTTTTCACTTTGTAGGTTCACAGGAAGTTCTAAAACTTCAGCTTGTTGGAATTTGCCATTTTGATCAATTATTAAACTAACTAACAACTGTGCAGGCTGAAGTGTAGAGCTGCTCGGAAGATAACTGGAGCTATTGTCTAGAGACTTTGTACTGCTTCCTTGGTATACAGCAAAAACATTAGGAATATCTCTGTTTCTAATTTTACCTTGTTCTATGAGTTGGCGTACTTCAGTGTCCGCTATAGGCATGACATTGGCTATAAATCCGCCAGCATTAGCTGTAGGTGAATTTTCCGCCGCCGGACTATTGTTAGTTTCAGGAGTAGATGAACTATCATCACTGGAATTATTGGGAGTCTCTCCATTGGGAGTGGATGGAGTGTCTACATTATTAGAATTACTTGCAGTTTCTTCACTAGAATTAGAACTATTATCACTGGAATTGCTGGCAGTTTTTTCATTGAGAGGGGTTGGAGAATCTTGACTAGAAGTGTTTGCAGTTTCTTCGTCTAGAGTGCGTGGCGTTTTCTCTTCTACATCTCCCGACTCAGTGATTTGTTCTGGTGTAACATTTGGATTATCTGATGGTAAGGGAACGCTATTACCGAATTCGATATCTTGACGACGTTCCCAAGGACGTTCACCCAAGGGAACTGTAGGATTTGGCTGCGTAGGTTCTGGGGGTGGTGTAGGAGTTGGTGTAGAGGTCGGTTCTGGTTGAGGAGATTTTTCTTGAGCAAAGACTTGTGTATCAGGTTGAGGCGCATTGCTACTGTTTTCTTGTTGAACACTACCAAAATCTAGCCTTCGATCATCTTGATTAGTAGATGTGGGTGGTGCTGTTTCTGGTGTAGTTTTTGGTGCTTGAGGTGTTGCTGGTTTAGTAGTTGATTCTTGAGGTGAAATTTCGACTAACTCAATAGGAACAACAGTTTGGCTTTGTTGTGGAAACCAAGGTCTAAAACCATTAGGCGATCGCATCAACCAAAAAGCTAGCAAATGCAGAGAAACTGAACCTATAGCTACAGCAATCCACAAACCTGGAGGATCGTGATGTCGCCGCCAGACTGTTGCTGAAATGGGAGTTTTATCTGCAACCGATGTCGTCATAAGTTGAGTGCTGAGTGCTGAGTGAGGAGTGCTGAGTACTGGGTACTGAGTGCTGAGTGAGGAGTGCTGAGTGCTGAGTCCTGAGTGAGGAGTGCTGAGTGCTAAGTGAGGAGTGCTGAGTCCTGATTTAGGTATTGAGCATGAGTTACTTTCTACCTTACTTCTTCCCAGTCCCCATTAACCCTTATTCCAAATTCCTTCCTCAAGGTGTCACAACAAAAGTTAAAACGGTTTCATCAACTCCTTTGAGTTTTAGAGGACTACCTTTAGTAATTTCTTCGTCTTGTAAATAATCAGCGACAGCCGCAGAGACTAAAATAGTACCAGGAACAGCAGCAGATTGTAATCTAGCAGCAATATTCACACTCGGACCGATCGCAGTATAATCTGCTCGTTCGGCACTACCAAACATACCCACAACTGCCGTACCTTGGTGAATACCACAGCGAAACTGTACCCCAGTTGGGTTATCGGCATCAAATATACCTTGGTTGTGCCACTTCTGGTTTAACTGCACCAATGACTTTTGCATAGCTCTAGCTGTATTAATGGCTCGACGCACCTGTTCATTGGGTGTCAGCTCTTCTGGCGCACCATACAAAGCTAAAATAGCATCTCCCATAAATTTATCTACCGTGCCACCGTTATCAAACACCCCTTTAGTCATTACTTCTAGATATTCATTCAGCAATTCTGCCACGCGTCGGGATCTGAGGGTATTAGCTAACTGAGTAAACCCCACAATGTCGCTAAACAAAACTGTAATTAAGCGTGGTTCTGGTCGTAAATCTAAACTCAAAGTACCCGCAGCCGCTTTGGACACTAAAGACGGCGGTAAAAAGCGTTTCAAGACTGACTCTGTAAGATAAGTGTTTAGCTCCAAAACCCTACGTTCGTTTGCCTTCAAAGCTAAAAGATTGCGAACCTCCGCTAGAAGTTCCCGGTCATTAAATGGCTTGGCTAAATACGCATCTGCTCCATGTTCTGTTCCTTCGATGCGGGTTTCTTCATCAACTTTGGCTGTGAGTAAGATAATTGGTATCCCTTTGAGCTTTTCTTCACTGCGAATCATCCGAATCATCTCCAATCCCGTCACCATTGGCATCATCAAGTCGGTGACAATTAAGTTAGGAGCGATCGCTTGCGCTTTCCCAAACCCTTCATAACCGTTACGCGCTGTCTGAACTTGATAACCACTGCGCCGCAGGATATCAGACACATAGGTTCGCAAATCTGGGTTGTCATCTACCACTAGGATAGAGTGCTGCGAGTTATCACTAGATGTTGTAGTTGTTTGGGTGTTTTCCCCTAAAATATTTTGAGCATCTCTAGATAGTGTGAAGTCAATGCTCTGTATGTTGTCAGCAGTCGATTCTACCAGTTCTAAGTCTGCTAACTCCACACTAGCGCGGCTGGTATTAACTTCTACGGGGGTATCAGATACTTGCTGTGGGGGTAAGTGAGCATTGCCGGCTAAAAGCCAAAGTTTAAAGGTAGTACCTTGACCATAGACTGATTCAACTGTGACTTTGCCACCATGTATTTCTACTAATTCTTTGACTAAAGCTAAACCGAGTCCACTACCTTCATAAGAACGATTTTCTGAACCTTCAGCTTGACGGAATCGCTCAAACAGATAAGGAATCTGCTCCTGCACAATACCAATACCTGTATCTTGTACCTGTAGTAAGCACTGATTCTGTGCAGTTCTAAGTCTAACGCTGATTGTGCCACCTTCAGGAGTAAACTTCATGGCATTTGACAACAGGTTATAAAGTACCTTGTCAAATTTTTCCATGTCTAAATACACGGTAGGACATTGGCTCAAGTCAGTGACCAGATGTAGTGACTTTTTTTCACAGTAGGGACGAAATGACTCGACAATTTGGCTGACAAACTCTACTAAATCGCTAGGACGGAAACTCGGCTGCATCCTCCCAGCATCTAAGCGTTGTAAATCCAGTAGTTGGTTGACTAGTCTGAGCAATCGGCGAGAGTTCCGCAAAGCGATCGCACTTTGGTCGTAGGATAACCCCTCGCCTGAACTCACGGCTGACTCTAATGGCCCTTGAATCAAGGTGATGGGAGTGCGAAATTCATGGGAAATATTTTGAAAAAACTCGGTTTTTTGTTTATCTAGTTGCAATAGGCGTTCAGCTTGTTCGCGGGTTTTTTCGTAGAGGCGTGATTGCTGTACTGCGATCGCGGCTTGTGCTGCTACAGTTTTTGCTAACTCAATATCCGATGATAACCACCGCCTAGCTTTGCTACCTACTCTTAGGGTAATACTACCAATACATTTAGCATCAGCTACTAAGGGAACTACCATCAGCGATCGAGCTTGCTGTTTCCACGGTAAATCCAAACCTTGAATTTCTGAAGGAAAATGATTCAAGTCATCAATGACTACAGGCTCATGGGTACGTACTATTTCTTGCAGAATTGGATTTTCCCAAATTTTAGTTTGGGATTCTGGTGATTCTTGTATTGTTATTTCTCTGGGTTTAATGACTGAGGGAAAATCCTCTAAATGCTGAGAACTATCATACAATCCTACGCACTCTACATACTCATCTTCCTCTGCCCACAAAGACAAAACACAGCCATCTACTTGTAGAGCCTGTCCTAGTTGTTGAGTAATGGCCGCAAAGATATCTTGAGGATTCAAACTAGAACGAATTGCTGTGGTAATTGTATTAATTAAACCTTCTCGTTTCGCCAGGGCGCGTACTTGCTCATATGCGTATGCTTGCGATAAAGCAAGAGCTGCTTGATCTGCCACCATCAAGACTAACTGCACCTCTTCAGACCCCCAAATACGCGCTTGGTGACACTGGTGCAGTGCTAGCACCGCCATTAATTGCTGTTGCCAAAGCAAGGGTACAACTAAGCTAGAGGAGATATTAGCAGCCTCAAAAGCCTTAGCTCTGTGTTGCAGTTCAGAAGTATCTCCATAAATACGCTCATCACCTACTACATCATGAATTACCTGCACCTCGCGAGTTTCCCAAACTGTCTGGGCTAGAAGCGGAGGGAGGGAGGGATGATTGATTGGTGCTGATGTTTTCTCATTACTCAGCTGTGCATGAGCGTGTTCTGAAGCCGTTTTTTGATAAATAAATCCTTCATCTACTAATTGTTCATCTTGAAAGGGACGTAATAGACAAACATCCACCTCCAGCATATGACCAACTGTATCCACAATGGCTTGCAAAATTTGTCGATAATCTAAGGCACTACGAATTGTATTAGTAACAGTATTCAGTAGCGATTCTTGGCGCAACGTGCGAGTTAATTCACGGGTGCGAGCTTTCAGGACATTGTGAGTATCAAGGGCTTGACGAACTACTGCCTTGAGTTCTTCCGCTTCCCAGGGTTTAGTAACATATTTAAATACTTTACCAGCATTAATTGCTTCTACTAAGTCTTCGACATCAGTGTAGCCAGTTAAAATAATCCGAATAATATCTGGATATTGAGTTGCCGTGAGGCTTAAAAATTCTGTACCACTCATGATCGGCATACGCTGATCAGAGATAATGACTGCAACCTCTCCCTCTTGCGCCAGCAGATCCAGTGCCGCAGGGCCAGATGTTGCCCTCAGCACCTTGTAGTCGCGATAGAAGGTGCGGTAAAGCAAGTCAAGGTTGTCTGGTTCATCATCAACAACCAAAATTTTAGGCTTACTGTTTACTTGGGATTTCATGCACCGCTTTCCTGCTGTAACGGCAGTCGGATAAAGGATAATCTGATCAGGTAAGAATGTTTCTGAATCAGTTGATAACAGATGTCATTGCAACCAATAAAACTATGTGGAACTATTCACAGTAATTAACTTCAATGGCTTGTCAGGATTGCCATTGCCGCTAGGGCAGTGCAGTTAGTCTCATTATCAGTGATTGTGTTACAGATGTGATACTGACTGTTCAAATATCGCCTCACCTCCAGTAATAAGCATCAGAATACTATAAGCAGCAATCAAGCCTAGTTCAAAAACCGCATGAAGCTACTTTTTAAGTTTTCCCGTTGTTGCAGTCGCACTAACACTTTTAAGTAAATTTTATTTATGCCAGTCCTAAAATAACTAGTAATTTTACTAAAGTCATTTTTTAAATCAAGTATACTGTTAGACTAAATATATCGCGCCTGTATAGCTTTCAGAAAGATTTCCTTAGAAATAACAGCAGCTTCTCGCTCACCCATCAGGGAAGTGATGAGATGAGTTTTGTGGCAATGACTTTTTATTTTTGCCTTTTTGTACTGCTTATGATGATGTTGGCAAGCATACTAATGTGTTAGGCTACTATACTCTTACTGGGTTAATTTTTATCTAGCTTAATTTTTTCTATTTCAAACAATGAAGAGTGCTGAGTTAAAAAATCCCATACTTTCTTGCGGGGCTTGTACCGAGTGCGAAAGTCCTGAGTATTTTTCTTCTGACTCAGCACGCTGCTCAACGCCCCGCGATCGCTAACAGCACTAAGTAAGGTCAAAGCTTGATTTTGTTCGCGTAGTAGACGTACCAAAGGGCTGTATACACCCCTTGTTAGCGTTAAACTACTCTGCAAGAACACCTGACGTTGAATCCTTCCCAGTACAGAGTACACTAAAAAACTAGAATTATGTCCGCCGACTTACTGACAGTGTTTTAGGATAATTGAGAAGATTTTCGTTGAAAAACATCAATACTAAACTAGCCTTGACATACTGGTTTTCTGACCCATCCCACCAAAAAAAAGTCACAGCATCTGCTGAACACAGTTCCCATCACTTCCAAATTCGCGCTGCTACATCTGCTGATTTGAGGGGTGTTGCCCAAATTATTACAGAAAGTTTTCATTCCCAAAATGGTTTATGGGGATGGGCTTTTCCTCTACTCCGTTTAGGTATTTATGAAGACCTCAAACATCGCCTGCTATCGTCATTACCTCATCACATTTGTTTGGTGGCGGTGAATACTCATAGCAATGCAACGCATCAATTAGTAGGAACTGTCGAAATGGGTGTGCGTTTCAGCGATCCTTGGACGCAGGTTGGTAAGAGTTTCCTTTATCTGTCTAACTTAGCAGTTCACCCAGAATACCGAAGGCATGGTGTGGCATCACAATTACTCGCTAGCTGTGAACAGGTTTCGCAGGAATGGGGATTCGATGATCTATATCTCCATGTTTTGGAAAATAATTATCAAGCACGGCAGCTCTATTTCAAGCTGGGGTATAAGGTACAAACTGTAGAATCTAACTTGAATATCTTCTTCTTTAGGCAATCACGGCATATCTTACTGCATAAACATCTACACTTAGATGCCATTATCTAAATATTCTTTTTTGGCTGGTAAATAGTTTACTAGCACTCCGCTTGGTCTAGTAAGTTTTTTAGTCTTTATCCAATGAATGCTTTTATTCTTTAAAGCTTTAATCTATAGTATCAGATAAAAAATAAGTAATTACTTAAATCATAAAACTACATACCTGATTTGTCCACGAGAAATATTCTCAGCGATACCTTAATATTTTGGTCAAACAAGATGGGTGTATACCATTTATGTACCATTTACGAGATTTATATCCTTGCAAATTTTGAACGAAAGTATTGAATTTCCTTCAGGGCAGTAGTTTTGACAGGATTTAAGCATATTTGTTCTAGTCAAAATTTCATCTACAATTATTAGAAAATTATTTTTACTTGTACTTTAAAAAAAGTTCATAGAAAAAAACATATTTATTTGTCCATATTATGTTATTCATATTAAATTTCAATTCTTAACGTTAAATATTATGAAACGAAAAATTTAAGCTATGATTGTCGCATCAGTAAAATTACTTTGAAAGTAAATTAATATCCTCATAGAAACTTATTAATGAAGATATTTATCTTCATAAACACTTTAAGTGTTTTTGTGATTAATTGGCAGACAAATAAAGTTAAATCACATAGAATGTGATTACTTCAATGGCAAAGCTCATGTCTATTGCTTTTAATTTTAGTTACAATTAACTAAACAATTCTGGTTACAAAGAGAGAGCAAAAAAAAAGGTGGGGATTTAATCAAACTTATCCACACTGGATTCCCAAATTACACTATTCAAAAGTTTTAGCAAACATGGATAGCGAAAAAACCCGCCGCTATCAAGCTACTATGGTATCAACTTACTACTCTGACACAAGTTGCCTTGACAGTTTTGTCATGCCAGATGGAACTGAGCAAACATACAGTTCGGATGTTCTGACATTTTTGCACAGTGGACAAGTTTTTATAGTCAATAGTCGTAGGCGGAATGGGTTAATCCTCTTTAAACGCTATCATGCTGAATTTGCCGGGCCAGGAGCAGCAGTTGGCGGTGATTATGATGCTGATTGCCAGATGGTTATTCCTATAGGAAATCTGTCTTTACTGACACCAGAGTTATATGAAGAGCGGCAAAAAGCTTATTTAATTAGACGACAGTGGATTAGGTTGATCAAGCAAATTACAGAAAATCCAGTTCCTCAGCAGCGAGTGCAGAAAATTCTGGATCAGTTTGAACAATATTTTCCCCAGGAAATGGTTGCTAATTTACCAGATGTTGCTTTTGCTTTACTAGTGGGAGTGCTACCTCAAACGGCGGGAATAGTACGCCGTTGGGGAGGTAGGGAGATTTAAATCAGGTGATGCTCAATAGACCTCTTGCATAAATGCTTAACCTGTCATGTTGAGCGAAGCGAAACATCTCAAAGATTCTACATTTCATTCAGAATGACACATCTAATTTTCGGACTTTTGCAAGAGGTTTAATGCCTTAATGACTAGTGACTAAAGCTGCTTGTATTCGATTTAGCGTGCGTAAGTTTTCTTCAGGTGTACCGATAGTAATTCGCAGTCCTCCGCTAATTTCGCGGATAAGAGTGCCTTGATTTTTGAGTTGTTGATGAAGATTTTTTAAAGCTGTATTTTTTGAGTCATCATTATTCGGTTGAAGACGCACGAAAATAAAGTTAGTGGCACTTTCTATAACTTGTAATGCTGGGTTTTGAGATAATGCTGTAATCATTTTGTTGCGTTCATGCAGCGTTTGCGGAATTGATTCCAGCAAGATGTGACGATTTTGCAAAGCCATGAGTGCAGATGCAATGGAAAAACTAGGTAAGTTGTAGGGTAAGCGGATTTTTTCTAGGATAGCGATCGCTTCTGGATGAGCTATACAATAACCTACACGCATAGCTGCTAAACGGAAAGCTTTAGAAAAGGTACGTAAAATCACCCAGTTGGGATGCTTTGCTAGTTCACTCGCCAAAGTTGTTTGGCTAAATTCAAAATAAGCTTCGTCAATGACTACCAAAACTTGTTCACTCAGACTTCTTAACCAAGTTAATTCATGGAGAGTTAAAGGATTAGCTGTAGGGGAATTGGGATGAACAACGAACACAACACGAATGGGAGGATTTTTAGTTTGTTCGATAGCTGATTGGGCGGCTATTAAATCAATTTCAAAGTTGTTAGGATTTCTAGCAACTGTTACGACAGGAATACCTAAAGTTTTTGCTAGAATCCCGTACATGGAAAAGGTGGGATTAGCAACAAGAACTGCACCTTCTCCTTGTAGACAGGTGGCAATTAATAAAGAACGGATTAGTTCATCTGAACCATTACCCACAGAGATATTGTCAGCCATAAATAGTGATGTAGAAATACCAGCCGATTCATTGACATATTCAGCGATCGCATTTTTGATCGCCTCATGTCCACCATCAGGATAACGATTCGTTTCGATGACCTCTTGATAAGTCCAAGCCAGCTTTTGTTTTAAGTCAGGCGGCAAATCATAGGGGCTTTCATTGGTATCTAGGCGATCTAACTGAGTCGGAACTGCTGCACCTGTGTCGCTGCTAGGGTGTGGTTTGTAAGCGTTAAATTGTGCTAAATCTGAACGAATAAAAGGAAGCATAGTTTTAGTCAATAGTCAATATTCATTGGGAATTGGGCATAGAAAATATAATCTACCTTGTCACCTGTCACCTGTCACCTGTCACCTGTCACCTGTCACCTGTCACCTGTCACCTGTCACCTGTCACCTGTCACCTATCCCCCAGATAACTGACAAAATTGTTGAATCGCTTGCCAAATTTCTTCTGTAACATTACTTAGGGCGTGATCGCTATCTAGTTCTACTAATTCTACCCAAGGACGCGATCCCATAAAATAGCGACTGGCAATAATGGGAATGACTTCATCTTGTTTGCCATGCAAAATCAACGTGGGAATTGGGCGGTGTAATTGGGTTTGGTAGTATTTAGTTGCATCTGTCACAAAATTGTAACTTAAAGGTAGCGATCGCCCTTCGCCATAGTGATGAACCATGATGTACTGTTCTTGTTGCCAACGTTGTATTGCTTCATCGCCTAAATTGGGCAACCAATGGGATAAAAACTCAAAAGCTGGTGCTAGTAATACTAAGCGTTCTACTTGTAAATATTGCTGTGCTATGTGGGCAGCAGTCAATCCCCCCAAACTAGAACCAATCAGGGTTACAGGTACAGAGTCATCACTAAATGCTGCTGCTACTTGTTTGATTTGACGTGAGATTGTTAACTCGGAGAAGTCGCCAGCATTCAGATCGGGAATTTTTAGGGGGATTTGATTTTTAGCAAAGCGATCGCTAATATCTTGAGCTTTGTTAGATTTAGGGCTAGAAGCAAAACCGTGCAGGTAGATGTACTGGTTAAGCATTGGGGAAGGGGACAGGTGACAGGTGACAGGTGACAGGGGACAGGGGACAGGGGAATGACTATTGATCTATCGCATAGTGACAAATTCTTCGGCGGCGGAGGGGTGAATACCTACGGTGTCATCAAAGTCTTGTTTGGTTGCACCCATTTTGACAGCGATCGCGACACCTTGGATAATTTCGGCGGCATTTTCCCCGACCATGTGCGCACCTAAAACTTTGTTGGTGTTTGTATCTACAACCAACTTCATCATTATGCGCTCTTGTTTACCTGTCAAACTGTGGTACATGGGACGGAAGCTGGTGCGATAAATTGTTACTGCGTCACCCAGTTTTTCCCGTGCTTGGGTTTCTGACCAACCAACTGTAGCGGCTTCTGGGTTGGAAAATACGGCGGTGGGTACGGTTTCATGGCTGAATTTACGGCGATTGTTGCCAAATTCACTGTCAGCAAAAGCACGACCTTCACCAATGGCGACAGGAGTTAAATTTAAGCGATCAGTGACATCACCGACAGCAAAAATGTTGGGTTGATTGGTTTGACTATATTCATCGACTGCGATCGCACAAGTAGTGCAGTATCCTGCTTCTACAGAACTGGGAACAACATCAACCCCAGCATTTTGTAAACAGAGTCCTTCGACGTTGGGATCTCGACCTGTAGCTACCAAACAGACATCAGCAATGATGGGTTCTTGAGCGTCTCCAGATAAATTCAACTTCAAGCCTTCCGGAACTTGTGCAATGGCTGTCACCTCGGTATTTTGGATCATGTTAATCCCGTGATTGCTCATGCCTTCTTGAATGGCTGTGCGGATATCTTCATCAAATCCTTTTAAAATGAGGTGATTACGGTTAATCTGTGTCACCTCAGATCCCAAACCGCGCATGATACAGGCAAATTCTGTACCGATATAACCAGCACCAATAATGGCAATGTGTTTTGGTTGTGCTGTTAAATGAAATATTTCATTGGAGGTAACACCGTATTCTATCCCTGGTAAATCTGGTTTAGCAGGTCGCCCACCAACAGCAATTAAAATTTTATCGGCTGTAATTTTGCGGTCATTAACTTCTATGGTGTGGGGATCTAAAAATTTAGCGTGACCAGCTATCAGTTCTACGCCTGCTTTTTCGAGCAAACTGATATGTAATTGTGATAGTCGCCTGACTTCTTGATCAATTGATGTAATAAAATGCTCCCAGTCGAACAAGACATTATCTACTTGCCAACCATAGCCAGCTGCATCTTGAAACAGCGCGGGAAAATGAGAGCCATAAACCATCAATTTTTTCGGAATACAACCCCGAATGACACAAGTTCCGCCGACTAAATCATGTTCAGCGATCGCTACTTTTGCTCCGTAGCTAGCTGCACATTTGGAAGCCGCCAAACCACCAGAACCCGCACCAATTACAAATAAGTCATAATCAAAATTCATATATTTAAATGTCTCATTTTATTGAAGTGTGCGATTTTGCGTTAAATAAAAAAGGAATATACCCCATTCCCTTTTCCACGATAGGATTAAGCATTTAGTCTGAGTTTGGTACAATTCCCCCAGTCCCCAATCCCCAGTTATTTAATTTTGAATTTTGTTAGCGCAGCGTTAGCGAGTCTGCGAGCGTCATTTTGAATTTTGAATTGATTTGTCCCCAGTCCCCAGTCCCCAATGCCTCGTACTCCCACCTTAACGTTTGATCGCGGTACATTAATTTTACATCCACCACCACGAAGTAAAGCTTGGATGGACTATGCCACTTGGGATGATAGGGTGGAAAAATTCCGCATTCCAGGAATAAAATATCGTACTGTAGTGGAAACACTGCAAGCTGAAGACATTTATTTTATTGATGAAGCCAAAGAATTTTACCCTGTAGATTTGGTTGCGAGTTTAGAAATGCAACCCTACCCCCATCAGAGTGAAGCCTTAGCAGCTTGGAAGCTGGCAGGAAGACGGGGGGTTGTGGTGCTACCCACTGCGGCGGGAAAGACTTATTTAGCCCAGATGGCGATGCAGGCGACTCCACGGACAACGTTAATTGTTGTGCCAACCTTGGATTTAATGCACCAGTGGTATGCTCATTTGGTATCGGCGTTTCCTGATGCGGAGGTGGGGTTACTGGGGGGTGGTTCGCGGGATAGGACGGCGATTTTAGTAGCCACCTATGATAGTGCAGCCATTCAAGCCGAAGCTTTGGGGAATAAGTATGCTTTGATTGTATTTGATGAGTGTCATCACTTACCTACAGATTTTAACCGTGTGATTGCCGAATATGCGATCGCACCCTACCGTTTAGGACTATCGGCTACCCCAGAACGCACCGATGGGAAACACGCAGATTTAAATATTTTGATTGGGCCAGAAGTCTATCGCAAACGTGCTGAAGATTTAGCAGGGAAGGCGTTAGCTGAACATGAAATAGTCCAAATTAAGGTGAAGTTATCACAGCATGAGCGCGAAAGATACAACAATTTAATTCAAATTCGCAATGATTTTCTACGCCAAGCTAAGGTTTCCTTGGGGAGTATACAAGGTTGGCAGATGTTTGTGCAGATGAGTGCGCGATCGCAATCTGGGCGTAGAGCTATGTTAGCACACCGGGAAGCGAAAGAAATCGCTCTTGGTACTGATGGCAAGTTACGCATTTTAACTAATTTACTTGCCAAACATTACCCAGAACGATTGTTAATTTTTACTGCTGATAATGCCACGGTTTATAAAATTTCTCAAGATTTATTAATTCCCGCCATTACTCATCAAACACCAGTCAAAGAACGCCATGAAATATTAACTAAATTTCGGGAAGGTGAATATAATACTTTGGTGGCTTCCCATGTATTGAATGAAGGGGTTGATGTTCCGGCTGCTTCTATAGCAATTATTCTATCTGGGACTGGCTCAACTAGAGAATATATTCAACGCTTAGGGAGAATTTTACGCAAAGGAAATACTCCCAATAAACAAGCAATCCTCTATGAAGTAATAGCAGAAGATACGAGCGAAGAAAATACTTCAGCACGACGACGCGGTGAGGATAAAAAAGCGAATTTAAAAGTTGTTTATGGCAGTAATCAAGAAAAGGTTACTAAAGCTGCGGAACAATTAGATATCAATTATGTAGTCGATAATTCATCAGAGAAAAATAACCAGGGAAATGCTACCAACAGACCTACTAAGCCATCGCCTAAACGGAGAAGAAATAATTCCGAAGAGACTGAAGATAGATAATAAGAATTTAGAGTTAGCCAATGAATTAATTAATTGTTTTCAGTCAACATTAGGTAAAACTCAGGGTGAACTTGAGCGTCAACTTTTAGGGTTAGAAGGTGATGCTACAGATTATCGAGTTAAACGGGGGTTAGCTTACATTATTAAAAGCAATTTCTGCACATTTGAAGTAGTCAGTCCCCTAGAACCACCAATGTTAAGAGAACGGGTATTTGCTTTGGCTGCAAAATCTGCGCCTAGTCGCGAATCAACTCAAATCACTTTAGTGAAAATTGCTGATGAATTAAGTCAAGAATTAGAACGAGAAATCTTACCTGAGCAAGTGCGTGATGGTATCTATGCTGATTTGGTGGAAAATAAAATTTTAACCAACTTGGATACACCAACAGGAGTCGATTTAATCAATCGATATAATTTATCTCAAGTGCAAGGGATATTTTATAAAGCTAGTAAGCTAATTTTAAATGCTCATCGCAATGTTCCAGGAGAATATAAGCTGTTATTTCGTTATCTCAAATTGTTTCAACTCATGGCTTATATTGAGGGTGATGCCGACCACGGGTTTACAATTACAGTAGATGGCCCCACCAGTTTATTTACGCCTAGTACGCGTTATGGGTTAGCGATCGCCAAACTAATTCCCGCCTTACTCCATGTTACCAAATGGAGTCTTGCCGCCACATTACAAACCCGTGATGTCTACACAGATACTTGGAGAACAGGCCGATTTACCCTCAATTCAGAATGTGGTTTAGTTTCCCACTACTCTAAAGGTAAACCCTACGATAGTATGCTAGAGGCTTCCTTTGCGGATAAATGGGATGCCTTAAAAACAGACTGGATATTAGAACGCGAAGTAGATTTGATTCCCATTCCTGGAAGTGTGATGATTCCCGATTTTCGGTTAGTGCATCCTGATGGACGGGAATTTTTATTAGAAATCGTTGGTTATTGGCGACCAGAGTATTTACAAAAGAAATTCTACCAGGTGCGGCGTTCTGGTTGTGATAATTTGATTTTGGCTATTTCTGAAAGGTTAAATTTAGAGAAAGCTGGTATTAAGTTAGATGATGTTCCCGCAAGAATTGTGTGGTTTAAAGATAAATTGTTGCCAAAATCTGTGTTAGGAGTTATCGAATAAGGTAAGTTCTAGTAAAATTTTTTTAGATAAGATTAACTTAATTCTAGATAAGATTAACTTATTTGAGATTATTTTGCTGCTATTTACTCCAACGCAAAATATGCCTGTTTTTTTGAACTCACTAAGGTATAATTTGATTATGGCTCGAAATGTTATTCCCAACCCAACCTGTACAACATAGAACTACAGTTGCCGACTCGACGGTAAATATAATTTTGCCTAAATAATAAGTTTAAACGTGATAAACAATGGAAAATGATTCACAGTTGATTCCGGTTTTTGAACAACTATTTAGAGAAAAGTTAAAACTCAACAATTGTAAGGTCAAAAAGAAAAGACAAGAGAATAATTATGAAATTATTACTCCAGCCAAAGACGTTTTTTTGATGTCCTGGTGTGAATTTCCAGAAATTACCTTGGTATATCAGCCTATTGGGGTACGCACACACCAAACTATAGTTTATGAACGCGCTATTCGTTCTCACATTGAGTTTTGTGTGAGCAGTATTAAGGAGAAGGATAAAGCTCTCTCTTAATCACCATTATTTATTGAATAGTAGAATATCTGTGTACCCAAGGGATTGTTCACCGTAGTTTGGGTTTTTATCAATACATTCACCAATCGTGAAGAGTAATATCATCAAGAATCTGAGCCAGTTTTATTGGCTCAGATTTTTTAGAAAGTAGAAATAATTAAAAATTATTCGTACTGACAGCCAATTTGGGATAATTTATATTTTGGTGTTCCCTAACCAAAAATAGTCCCTTATCGCACTCTCGGTATCTCATGAGTTCACAAACTTCTCACTCTGGCAATATTCTAGTTGTTGATGACTCTCCTGATAATGTGTTTTTAATTAAAACCATTTTGGAGGAAGAAGGTTACATAATTAATACCGCCGAAAATGGCTTCTCAGCATTAGCACAACTGCAAGCATTACCTTGTGATTTAGTCCTGTTAGACTTAATGATGCCTGGAATGGATGGTTATGAAGTTACTAGGCGCATTCGGGGGGAAATGCAGTTACCACAATACATTCCCATACTATTAATTACAGCCCACGATACGCCGAATGTGGCGCGAGGATTAGATTTAGGTGCTGATGATTTTATCCGCAAGCCTGTCACAGTCGATGAATTATTAGCTAGAGTGCGATCGCTATTGCGGTTAAAGCATAGCATGGATGAACGGGATGAAATTGCCCGGCAGAGAGAAGATTTTGTCTCTCGTCTTACCCATGACTTGCGTACCCCCCTAGTGGCGGCTGATCGGATGCTGACACTGTTTCAACAGGGTGCATTAGGCACATTATCACCACAAATGCAAGAAGCGATCGTTATTATGGGGCGTAGTAATAGCAATCTGCTGTCGATGGTGAATACCTTATTAGAAGTGTACCGCTTTGAAGCCGGGCGTAAAACTCTGGCGTTTCAACCAGTTGATTTAAGTCGATTACTCAAAGAAGTAGCTGGAGAACTCACACCCTTAGCCCAACCCAAAGGCTTGGTGATCAATCTAGACTTTGATGATACAGCAAACCCCAGTACCATCACAGGCGATCGCTTGGAACTTCATCGTCTATTTACTAACCTTATAGGTAACGCCATTAAATTTACCGAATCTGGTTCAGTAAGTATCCGGCTAAAAAATCCTACTTTGAGTAATAGTTTCCCCACAGATAAAATCACCGATTACATAACTGTAGAAATAGCCGATACAGGCCCAGGTATTCCAGCCACCGAACAAACCATCCTATTTGAAAGATTTCGTCAAGGTAGCCATAAAATCTCCGGTAGTGGCTTGGGTTTGTACCTTTCCCGACGCATTATCGAGGCTCATCACGGCAAGATTATTGCCAATTCTGAATTAGGGAAAGGTAGTGTATTTATTGTGAGTTTACCTATTAAACAGTGATCAATTATAGCAAAATTCAGAAGTTAAAATACTAAGAGATTGCTTGCACTAGCACACTCTACTAAGAGCCAATTTAGGATAATTTATCATCCCACACAACTATTCCCTAAAAAACAAATGATTACATCTGCAAAATCGACAATTCAAGAAATTTTACGCAAGCAAAAAGATTTTTTTCAGACTGGTCAAACCAAAGATGTTGCTTTTCGCCTGGAACAACTCAAGAAACTCAAAGATTTGGTAATTAATCATGAAAAATCAATCATTCAGGCATTAAAAGCCGATTTACACAAGCCAGAATTTGAAACTTACGCTACAGAAATCGGTGTAATTAAAGAAATAAATTATGCCATTAAACATCTCAAAAATTGGGCTAAACCCAAAAAGGCAGCAGTCCCTACAGATTTTTTTAATTACTCGGCACAAATTTATCCAGAACCCCTAGGAATTATTTTAATCATAAGTCCTTGGAATTATCCCTTTCAATTAACGATTTCACCCTTGGTAGGTGCGATCGCTGCTGGTAATTGTACTATTATAAAACCTTCAGAACTTGCTCCCCATACTTCTAATTTATTAGCAGAAATTATTAGTAATGCCTTCCCACAAGAATATATTACCGTAGTAGAAGGTGGTATAGAAACCAGCCAGCAACTACTACAAGAAAAATTTAATCATATCTTCTTTACTGGTGGGACATCTGTAGGACGAATTGTCATGGAGGCAGCAGCCAAACGTTTAACACCAGTTACACTAGAATTAGGTGGTAAAAGTCCATGTATTGTAGATACAGATATTAATATAGAACATACAGCTAGACGGATTATTTGGGGCAAATTTATTAATGCTGGACAAACTTGTATTGCACCTGATTATCTTTTAGTTAATCAAAAAATCAAACAAGATTTAATACCAGCACTCCAAAAAACCATCAAAGAATTTTACGGCGACGAGCCAGCAACCAGTCCTGATTATGCTAGGATAATCAGCCCAAGACATTTTGCACGACTAGCTGAGTTTCTCAAAAATGGTGAAATAATTAGTGGCGCAGACAGTAACCCCGAAGAACTTTATATTGCACCCACATTAATAGATCATGTCTCCTTAGCAGATCCTGTCATGCAGGAAGAGATTTTTGGACCGATTTTACCTATCTTAGAATATACAGATATTACAGAAGCGATCGCCTTAATTAATTCTCAACCAAAACCCCTAGCTTTATACCTATTTTCCCAAAACAAAAAATTGCAAGCACAAATCTTGCAAGAAACTTCTTCCGGTGGCGTATGTATCAACGACACAGTAATGCAAGTAGGCGTTTCATCGTTACCATTTGGTGGTGTAGGAGATAGCGGTATTGGTAGCTATCACGGTAAAGCCAGTTTTGACACCTTTTCACATTACAAAAGTGTCTTAAAAAATTCCTTTTGGCTAGACTTAAATTGGCGATACGCACCCTACAAAGGTAAATTATCTCTTCTCAAGCGAATTATTCGTTAAAAGCCTATAGGTTCATCCGTAGGACAACCCAACAGAGATAACACCTCCCTCTTGCATAAATATTTTTTTGTTTCGCGCATTCACCCTTCTCTGCGAGAGGCTGCGCCAAGGCGTTCCCGCAGGGTAGGCGCATTCGCGGAGCGTCCCGCAGGGAAGACGCAAAGAAGGACACTATAATTATGACTTTTGCAAGAGACTCCACGACCTGCGCTCACAAGGAACAATGAAAATAATGATTTTGCATTGTTTCAGCCTCTATTTTTAAGGCAGGTCTATATTACGAATTACGAATTACGAATTACGAATTACTATACCGTTCTTCAGCCCAAGGTTCACCACGGGTATGGTAGCCGTTGCGTTCCCAAAAACCCAGTTCTTCTTGTTCTAGAAATTCTAAACCATTAATCCATTTAGCACTTTTCCAAGCGTAGATATGGGGTACAACCAACCGCATCGGTCCACCATGTTCTACTGGTAATGCTTCATCAAATAATTTAACGGCGAAAAAATTTTCTTCTCTAACAAAATCCGCCATTGTAATATTAGTAGTGTAGCCCCCATAGCAATGTTCCATCACATGGGCTGCTTTGGGATCTACCTCAATTAAATTCATAAAGTCTCTAACTTTAATTCCCGTCCATTTGACATCAAGTTTAGACCAACGGGTAACACAGTGAAAATCTGCGGTGAACTCGTGTTGAGGTAGATTCATAAAATCTGACCAACTAAACACAGCAGGTTTAGCCAAACCCCAAACCCGAAATTCCCATTCTTCTATGCTAACTTGGGGTGCAGCACCATAGGTTAAAACCGGGAAGCCCTTAGCCAAGTGTTGTCCTGGGGGGACGCGACCACTATTTTCTTGATTTGGTTTCTGAAAAAATTTTCCTAACATAATCCCATCAACATTAATCTTGTTAATAGTTTTTGCACTAATTCACCAATTCTCAGCGTCTCAATTCCACCCAGAAACCAGGTAAATATTAATTTTGTTGAAAATCAAAAAATCAAGAGCTACAGATATTTTACTGTCAATGTGATTATTTGATTTTCAGTCATGGGTAAAAGGTAATGAGTAATTAGGTAAGTCCAATTACTCATTACCAATTTTTTCTTATTCTTCTTCGTCTTCTTCAGCAGTAGGATAGACAAATGTAGAACGTCCCGTCAAAATTGATTTACCCAAGGAAAGAGCTTTTTGTGCTTCAACAACAGCCTTGTGTCTCCAGGTAGCTCGACGTTTATCTCGTTTAGATTTAGATGTTTTCTTCTTAGGAACAGCCATGATAGCCGATATCGCAATTCTTGACAACCTTCCTATTCTAAGCGATCGCTTGGCTAAGTCAAATTAATTAGGGAATTGGGGATTGGGAAAAATTGTTCTTAACCTTTCTCTCTACACCCCTCCGTTCTCTGGTTTCTTGTCTCCTACCTCCGGCGTAGCTGTGGGAATAGTCACTGCGGCGGCGGGACTTGGGGTGGTTTGTGTTTCAAAAAGTAAGAGCGATCGCGCACTTTTAAAATAAGTCGCCCATCGACGAGGATCGGGACGAGTGCGCCATTGTTTGCGGCTGACTTCTAAAGACAAAATTGGCGCGATCGCACCATAACTTTGTACGGATACGATTACGTAAATATCTGTAGCTAAAATATCTTGGTCAAAGCTGCGTTGTGCTGCTGCTCTAGCCGTCATTTCGGCTCTTCTGAGTATGGCTTCGTAGCCTTCATCTGGTAATCGGTCAATAGTCAAGTCTACTCTGGCGGTGTAAGCTCGCACAATCTGGGGTGAAATGGCTTCTGTGCCTATCCATACAGACACAGGCGACAGGAGCAAAAATATTAACGGAAATGTCCGGATTTTTTTGTCAAATTGGCTAATAACTTTAAAGGGAATGATCGATGATAGTTGGTGAACACTTATTTTGGTCATGACTTTATGGCTCGCTGGCAAAGTTCTATATTTTGAATAAGTCGAGAGTTTTTTCAGTTACTTAGGTAATAAAAGTTACATATAATCTGGTGACTCTCATTGAATCACCCAGACTATAAAACATTAGGTTAGCTTTGTTTTTTCAGCAAAGCCAACCGCAATTTTAGGCAACCACACAACAACCTACAAAGGGCGGGATGGCAAACTACTGGGCGATCGCCATAGGCATCAATCAATATCAGTTATTTCAACCTTTAAGTTGCGCTCAAGCTGATGCTGAGTCACTAAAAGATTTTTTAGTTCAACAAGCAGGTTTTTTACATCAACGATGCTTGCTGATGAGTGATACTTCGCCACCGATTGGCGACAGATCCACTTATCCAACCAAAGAAAATATTCTGTTGCTATTGGAAGATTTAGCAGCTGCTTGTTGGCAACCCCAAGACAATATATGGTTATTTTTTAGCGGTTATGGGGTCAACTACGAAGGCAGAGATTACCTGATGCCTGTAGATGCTGATCCCAAACGCGTCCCAGAGACTGGGATAGAATTGCGATCGCTAATGCAGAGTCTGCAACTAGCTAACCTCAATGTCTTGTTGCTGTTTGATATCAACCGCGCTTTTGGTGCGGGTGGGGATACTCCCGTTGGACAAGAAACCCTAGAACTAGCCCAAGAACTACAACTAGCGACAATTTTTTCTTGCCAACCAGAGCAATTTGCCCAAGAAAGTAGAGAACTTGGTCACGGTATATTTACCGCCGCACTGTTAGCAGCTTTGCGTTCTGGTTATGGGATTAGCTTGGCGGATTTAGAAAAACACCTCAGCATTATCACCCCAGAATTATCTCAACACTACTGGCGACCCACCCAAAACCCAGTCGCAGTCATCCCCTCTACACCGCCAGCAATTTTACCGCCAGTTGAAACTACCACCCATACATTACAATTTAGAGCCGCAATTCCTAGTACATTCATTCCCAATACATTAGAACCCACCGCCGCAGAACCAATTATTTTTCCAGAGGAAAATTTTGCTGTAGCACTCGCATCTCCCCCACTAGGAGAATTCTCTTCCCACACTGTCGCTAATTCATATCCTATGAATATCTGGGGAGAAGCTCAAAGTGCAGAAACGGCTATCAAAGATAGATCCCAGCCGTTATCATTTTCCAACTTGACATTCAATGAACAACAATTTTCTCATCTAGATCCTGACTCCAACACTAGGGAACAATATTTCACCCAGTCATCTCCACCACTTCCACCCGATGAAGAGATGGGAGGTAGGTTTATTCCCAACAGTCCCCAACCTTATATTTCTCGCCTACCTGAAAATAAACCGGACTCCTCATTGTGGAGACAGTTTATCGTTTGGGGTGGAGGTACGATGCTTGTAGTAACTTTGATTACGGTAGTTCTGCTACGCAATCAAGCCAGAGTATTGCAAGCCAGAGAAATATCCTCTACATCTGCTAATCATGAGACACCAGTTATCAAAACTGCCTCAAATTCCCAGTCTCCTCCCACAATATTGCCCCTCAACCCACCAAAAAACCAATCAACAGCCCAAATTGCGCCAATTTCTGAATCACAAAAACGCAACCAAGCTTTACTAGACCTAGCCAAGAAGTCCCTCAGACAAACGCAAGCTAGCGACCTCAACTTGGCGATTGCTACCGCGAAGAAAATCAAACCCGGTGAACCCCTCTACGACCAAGCCCAGGAAAACATTAAGATTTGGAGTCGGATGATTTTAGATTTAGCCGAAGGTCGGGCTAAACAAAAACAATACAGCAATGCGATCGCAGCTGCACAATTGATCCCCAAAGACGAGACTCTTTATCCCAAAGCCCAAGCAG
This sequence comes from Anabaena sp. UHCC 0399, assembly GCF_034931465.1. Taxonomy (NCBI): domain Bacteria; kingdom Bacillati; phylum Cyanobacteriota; class Cyanophyceae; order Nostocales; family Nostocaceae; genus Anabaena; species Anabaena sp. UHCC 0399. Next base: position 33,714 of record NZ_JAYGGZ010000020.1, read on the forward strand.
CAATCACCCAGTGGCGTACAGAAGCTAAACAATATCTAGCCAACACCACCCTTTTAGAAGCCGCCCAGGCCTTAATCAAGTCAGGACAAGCTTCTACTTACAATCGAGCCATTGAAGTTGCCAAAAAAGTACCAAAAGGACAACCCGGTTACTACTTAGCAAAGAAATCTATTAACCAATGGAGCGAAAATATTTTAGATTTGGCGAAAAGCCGCGCCGAACAAGGTAATTTTCCGGCTGCGATTGAAACAGCCACCTTAGTCCCAGAAGTCACATCTGTCCACGAAGATGCTCAAGAAGCCATCCAAAAATGGCAAGCCAGAAAAACTAAAAATTAGCAACAACAAAGAGTTAGAAGCCGTTTAACTTCTAACTCTTTGTACTCCTAACTCTTCACTCAGCACTCTTTACTCAGCACTAACAATACTGCGTTACATCCTCGCCACACTCATCGGCTAGATAGCACATGGCTCGAAAGCGCAAACTCACCACTTCTTCATATAACGGATTGAGCTTGCATAATGGCGGAATATGAAACAAAGTTTTGCCAAATAAATTAATATCGCGTTCAAAGGGACATTGAGAGGGGATCAGTTGACATAGACGGTGCGCGAATTGGCGATCGCTGATTTTAATGCTGTCTAACCACTGGCGTAGGGGTTGGAGAAGATCCCATCCGGCTAAGGAAGTGGAGTTTTGCAACTGCTGGGGATGAACTTTGCTTACTTCTTGTTGATTTATCCAAACCCAGCTTGCAAGAAAAATCTTTTTTGTGGTATTATCAAATACCTTCATGGTTGTGCCTCTGTGTTAATGAGGGTATTCACCTTTCCGATGAATATATACAGCGTCAAAATTACTGAATCGGGAAAACATCGTCCTGAACAAGATACAATAAGGAATCTGACTAGTCACTGAAGTCAGGACATGATCTATTACTACGTCAAGTTAACCGCAATTTTCCCGGAATGACTAGTGTAGCCTTCCAATCTTATTAGTAACTTGACACAGTTTAAATTCTAATAAAGACATCCGTCTTTGGACGTGTTTTCGAGTAATCTTTACAAAACTTAATATAGAAATTTTTCTTGATAAAGAATATCAGTGATAGACGCATATAGTTCTATCTTGAGTGAGGCTTAATGGTAATACCTGAATAAAGAAAGTGAATATCATCCGATTTGGAGTTTATGGCGTAATAGGTTTAACCTTGGTGTTTACCCTTTGAGTTTGAGTTTGGCGCATTTAAATCCCATTCCTTATTTACTGGCGATCGCAGGTGCAACTAACAACTAACATAGGTTCAGTGGCTACCTTAAGCGGTAATCCTCAAAATATCCTGATTGGCTCATTTTCTGGCATTTCCTACCGAGAATTTCTGCAAGCATTAGCTCCAGTGGCGATCGTCGGCTTGGTAATTCAAGTAGGATTACTGTGGCTACTCTACCCAGACGTGCGCTCATTCAAACCTTGTCAAATCCTACCTACCAGCAAGCAACGAATATTCAAACCTCTATTTAAAAAAACATTAGTCATTACCACCGGCTTACTAATTGCTTTTGCTGTAGGTTTACCCCTAGCACAGTCAGCTTTAATTGCTGCTAGTTTATTGCTAATTACTAGAAGGATTAAACCGCAGCGAATTTTGAAAAAAGTAGATTGGAACTTGTTGGTAATGTTTTCCGGACTGTTTATCTTAACGAAAGCCACACAAAAATTGAACTTACTACAGCCATTTACCCATACAGTTAACTCTGCTGCCAGTTTATTGGGTTTAACGGTTGTTTTATCTAACTTAATTTCTAATGTGCCAGCTGTACTGCTATTACAACCATTAATTACTCAAGATGATACTAAATCTTGGCTGTTGCTGGCTGCCGGTTCAACTTTAGCTGGTAATCTCACTTTATTTGGTGCAGTAGCCAACTTAATTACTGTGGAAGCTGCGGCTGGCTTAGGATACAAACTCACGTTTTGGGAGCATCTCCGTTTTGGCTTGCCACTCACTGTCTTAACTGTCATGATTACTTTTTTGTGGATTAATTAAGCTCTGATTTTGCACCATTCTCAACACAACAAAAACCAGATTGATCAAGCAATAATCAAATGTTTAAGCTTGAATATTTTCCAGAAACCCATTTTTGGACTATTGTTAAAAAATGTAACCAAAAATCAAAATAAACTTCACTAAAATCAGGCGATCGCCATCCGGTAAGTCACCCACTGCGGTAGTCTAGATGAGAGTGAAATGATCGCCTGGTTTGATATATTTTTTTATGACTTCAGTTATTTCGACTGCTAAACGCACAATTCGTATTGGTTCACGCAAAAGTCAACTTGCGCTAGTTCAGACCTATTGGGTAAGAGAGCAACTGCAAAAAAGCTATCCTGACATTGCTTTTGAAGTCCACACCATGTCTACCCAAGGCGACAAAATCCTGGATGTAGCATTAGCCAAAATTGGCGATAAAGGACTATTTACTAAAGAACTGGAAGTGGGAATGATCAATCAAGAGATTGATTTTGCTGTGCATTCCCTCAAGGATTTACCGACTAACTTACCAGAAGGTTTAGCACTAGCAGCGATTACAGAACGAGAAAATCCCGCCGATGCGCTAGTTGTGCATGAAAAATTTAAAGATAAGCAAATTGATACCCTCCCAGTCGGTGCAGTCATTGGTACATCGTCTTTGCGACGTTTGGCGCAATTACGCAACAAATTCCCTCACCTGACATTTAAAGATGTGCGGGGAAATTTGAATACCCGCCTAGCCAAACTTGACGCAGGCGAATATGATGGTTTAATTTTAGCGGCGGCTGGGTTGCAGCGTCTGGGAATGGGCGATCGCGTTCACCAAGTCCTCCCCAAAGAAGTATCACTGCACGCTGTTGGCCAAGGTGCATTAGGGATAGAATGCCGTGCGGATGATACTGAATTAATCTCACTACTCAAAGCAATTGAACACACCGAAACCCGCGATCGCTGTTTAGCAGAACGCTCTTTCTTGCGGAGTTTAGAAGGCGGTTGTCAAGTACCAATTGGGGTAAATACAGAGATAAAGGGCGATAATTTAACACTTACAGGTGTAGTAGCCAGTATAGACGGTCAAAATCTAGTTAATGATACTGTTAGTGGTGCTGCAAGTGATGCCGAAGCTCTAGGTATAGAACTGGCAACACTTTTGCGTCAACAGGGAGCGCAAGAGATTTTAGAGGTCATCTTTGCAGAGATTCAACGTGGTTCTTAAACGATGATGCTCCGAGATGTGTTTAGATCAATGAGTAATTCGTAATTACTTAACTAAAAATTTTAAGAACCGGGGAAATAAAAACTACCATGCGGATTCTATTTGTAGCAGCAGAAGCAGCACCCGTGGCTAAAGTCGGCGGAATGGGTGATGTTGTTGGAGCTTTACCAAAAATCTTGAGAAAAATGGGGCATGATGTGCGAATATTCCTGCCTCATTACGGCTTTCTCCCAGACAAAATGGAGATTCCCAAAGAGCCGATTTGGCGGGGATACGCCATGTTCCAAGATTTTACAGTTCACGAAGCGATTCTGCCTGGTACTGATGTTCCCTTGTACTTATTTGGACATTCTGCCTTCAATACCCGCCGCATTTATGGCGGCGAAGATGAAGACTGGCGGTTCACCTTGTTTGCCAATGGTGCAGCTGAATTTTGCTGGAATTACTGGAAACCAGACATTATCCACTGTCACGATTGGCATACAGGGATGATTCCTGTGTGGATGAACCAGTCTCCAGACATCACTACAGTCTTTACAATTCACAACTTGGCATATCAAGGCCCTTGGCGTTGGTATCTAGAGAAAATTACTTGGTGTCCTTGGTATATGCAAGGACACAACACCTTGGCCGCCGCAGTCCAATTTGCTGACAGGGTAAATACAGTGTCTCCCACCTACGCCGAGCAAATCAAGACTCCGGCTTACGGTGAAACTGTAGAAGGTTTACTGTCCTTCATCAGTGGTAAATTATCTGGGATTGTGAACGGTATAGACACGGAAGTATACGATCCAGCTACAGATAAATATATAGCTCAAACCTTCACTACTGATACCTTAGACCAACGCAAAGCTAACAAAATATCCTTGCAAGAAGAAGTAGGCTTAGAAGTTAACAAAAATGCCTTTTTAATTGGCATGGTAACGCGGTTAGTCGAGCAAAAAGGCTTAGATTTAGTCATCCAAATGTTAGACCGCTTCATGGCCTATACTGATGCTCAGTTCGTTTTGTTAGGAACAGGCGATCGCTACTATGAAACCCAAATGTGGCAATTAGCCTCGCGCTATCCCGGACGCATGGCCACTTACCTGCTATATAACGATCCTCTGTCCCGTCGCATTTACGCCGGTACAGATGCCTTCTTAATGCCTAGCCGTTTTGAACCCTGTGGTATCAGTCAAATGATGGCTTTACGCTACGGTAGCGTCCCCATCGTTCGCCGCACAGGTGGACTAGTTGACACCGTATCCCACCATGACCCCATGAATGATGCTGGTACAGGCTATTGCTTTGACCGCTATGAACCACTAGATTTATTCACCTGTATGATTCGCGCTTGGGAAGGTTTCCGATATAAACCCCAATGGCAAGAACTACAAAAACGTGGCATGAATCAAGACTTCAGCTGGTACAAATCTGGCAAAGAATACGATCGACTATACAGATCAATGTACGGCTTGCCAGAACCAGAAGAAGCGACTTTAGAATCAAAGCTGATATTAACCAATCAATAATTTAGGGGATAGGAGACTCCCTAGATCCTTCAGATCCCCGACTTCTCAAAGAAGTCGGGGATCTTTTCTTTTTCGTAACGAAATGCGATCGCTACAATTTTTCGCTATTTTTGCACAAATTATCGCTCCCTGACACTTTCTCAGCACAATCTCCGTCTATGTAATACGCAGCATCCATAAAAGTAATAAATTTTACGGATTTTATCCTGTTATTTCCAGTGTTATCTTGAACAAACGAATATATACAGACTATTTAAACTATATTTGCAAGGATTAACACTTGTGAGAAAAAATACTATCTTACAAGCCTGTACTTATGGCTTGACGGCATTAATATCATTCAGCACTGTACTCATCACCAATAGCACCGCTTTCACTCAAGTCGCAATTCAACAAACACCTCTAACTGTTGCTAACTTGATTTGGCCAACAAAAGGATATATTTCTCAAGGCTTCCACAAGTATCGACATGAAGGTATTGATATCGCTGCACCATCTGGAACGCCAATTATGGCGGCGGCGGCGGGAACAGTAGTGAAATCAGGATGGGATGAATGGGGATTAGGTAATGCTATAGAAATTAAACATCATAACGGTAGTGTAACAGTGTACGGTCATAACCGTCGTTTATTAGTCAGCAAAGGTCAACCGGTCAAACAAGGCCAAATTATTGCTGAGATGGGATCTACTGGAAATAGCACTGCACCTCACTTACATTTTGAAATTTATCCCAATGGTCGAGTTGCTGCTGATCCTCAGCATTTATTAGGATCTTCTATCGCTAGCGATATTCCCTCACCACAGAGTTATCCATCTGCGGCTGGCGGTTATCAAGTTAATAAACCCCGACCAATTACTACACCCCCAGTAGCACAAGCCGTTTCACCTTCCCAAGCTATACCAATTCCCGTAACTCTTGCACCTGTGACAGATACCAAATGCAATGGTGTCACAGTCTTACAAGGTGAAACCAAAAATACATTCGTCAAAGTCTGCCAAGAAAACAGTCAGTTATTCTATATTGGTCAGTTAAAACAAGACCCTCAACAACCAGTCAAGATACCAGCTTGGAACATTGGTCAAAATCAATATCAAGCAGATAACGGTAGTTTCTCTTACTTAGTCAGTCCAGACAAAGTAGAAGTGTGGCGTAATGGTAGTCAGATTCGTACCGATGTTTTTTTTACTTTTAATAAATGAAAAAAATAGTTTTTTTGTGGTGAGAGGAATTAAGATTTTATGACTTTTGTCTCAATCTAATTAATCTGAAAAAATCCAAGTGTGCAGAGTCCCTCAAGCCAATGATAACACTGAAAATTACTAGCGCGATCGCGAATTGTTTCTGCAAAGATTGTTATAAATTTTCTGATTTCTTGATCATACCAACAATAAAACGCTTTATGATATAGAGTAGTTAAAAATACACAAACTCAATATCGTCTGTACGCTTTTAAACTTTACCAAATATAAGGTGTTCACCAATGGAATATCTCGCTTATTCCTCTATGGTTATTGCCAACGAAGAGGCAAATGGTCAGGCAAAATATATCGACTATGAGTTTCCCAAATTTAATTTAAATTGGCAGAAACTCCTGAAATCTTCGGCTTGGTTGTCTTTAGCAGGCTGCATGGTATTGTTCTCCGCTATTACTCAAACACCAGCAGCTTTAGCCGCTTATGTCAGAACTAACGGCACTTGTCTCAATGTGCGTGTAGATCCCAACCCCAACTCTAAAGTTGTTGATTGTTTGCCTAACGGTACTCAAATTGCAACCACTGGGACAGTAAATGGTTTTGCTCGCCTATCTACCAACAGATATGTATCTGCAAACTGGGTGGGTAGTATGTCTACCACTACTACGACTAGTCCGACCAAACCGATGAATAGTGCCGGTGTTGGTGGACGTGTCACCCTCACTGTTGGCTCTAGAGGTCAAGCTGTGTCAGAAGTGCAGAAAGTTTTAGGGATTAATGCTACAGGTTATTATGGGCCTGTAACTGCTCGACGAGTTAGGGAGTTTCAAGCCAATAATAAATTGCGTGTAGATGGCATAGTCGGACCGCAAACGCGCACTGCTTTATTTAGAACCGCTTCGACACCTACTACAACTATTGCACCCACTGGCGGCCCTATAACGCTGAGTCTTGGCTCTAAAGGTCAGGCTGTATCCGAAGTGCAGAAAGTTCTAGGCATTGAACCAACTGGTTATTACGGCCCTGTAACTGCTCGGCGAGTCAGGGAATTTCAAGCTAATAACGACTTGCGTGTAGACGGCGTAGTTGGCCCTCAAACTCGCAGTGCATTATTGAGAGGATAGTTAAGGAAGGCAGAATAAAGGAAGATACAGTTCTTAACGTTATGGGTGAATAGAGACGTTGCATTGCAACGTCTTAAGTTTTTAGCCCAACCCAAAGTATTTTTGCACAATCTGCAAGATGTATTCTGCTGCATGACCATCCCCAAAGGGATTAATAGCGTTAGCCATCGTTTCATACGCTACTGGGTTACTCAGTAACTCATCGGCAGCAGATGCAATGCTATCACTAGCAGTCCCGACCAGTTTCGCTGTACCCGCAGCCACAGCTTCCGGTCTTTCTGTGGTTTCTCTGAGAACTAAGACTGGTTTTCCTAGACTGGGTGCTTCTTCTTGTAAACCACCGGAGTCAGTGAGCAGAAAATGCGATCGCCCAATTGCTCCTACTAATTCCGCATAATCTAGAGGTTCTGTTAAAAACACTCGCGGATGATTCCCCAATAATGCTTGCAAAGGTTCTCTCACAGTAGGGTTGCGGTGTAAAGGTAACAGCAAAGCCGTATCAGGAAACTTATTTAAGATTTGTAAAAAACCTTGGGCGATCGCTTGTAATGGTTCTCCCCAATTTTCCCGACGATGCACAGTAGCCAGCAAAGTACGGTAGGAATTCCAATCTAAACCAGGCACATTACAAGCCGGTTGAGTTGCAGCCACATTTAACAGCGCATCAATAACTGTATTCCCCGTCAAATTAATTTCACCCAAAACCCCAGAACGCTCTAAGTTTTCCACAGCCAACGCAGTCGGCGCAAAGTGTAACTGGGTAATTTGCGAAATTAACCGCCGATTAGCTTCCTCTGGGTAAGGATTAAATAAATCATCAGTTCTTAAGCCTGCTTCGACATGACCAACAGGAATTTTTTGATAAAACGCTGCTAAAGTTGCGGCAAAAGCTGTAGTCGTGTCACCTTGTACTATGACTAAATCTGGCTTATTTTCCTGGAATAACTTTTCTAAACCTCGCAAACTGCGGCAAGTGATATCACTCAGAGACTGTTGAGGCTGCATAATCTCTAAGTCATAATCTGCCTTCAAGTTGAACAACTGCATCACTTGTTCAACCATCTCCCGATGCTGTCCAGTTAAAATCACCCGCAAATCAAAGTCAGGCGATTTCTGGAAAACCTGAATCACCGGAGCTAATTTAATCGCCTCTGGACGTGTTCCCAAAATAATGTAAATAGATTTTTGATTAGTCATTAGTCAATAGTTATTAGTCAATAGTCATTAGTTAATAATCATTAGTCAATAATCATTAGTCAATAGTTATCGTAAATTCAAGGGTTTAAGACCCCTACGTCTACACGTAGTATCAGTTGAGTTGGGGTTTAAATCCCAGACTCCAACTGTCTTTAATTTTGAATTTTGTTAGCGCAGCGTAAAGCCTTCGGCATAGCTTCGCTTAGAGCGAGTCCGCGTTCGCGCAGCGTCTCGTAGAGAGCGTCATTTTGAATTGTTTAATTGTTAATTCCCTGTCACCTATCCCCTAATTCTCTCCAAACACGAAAAAACCCGGCTGAACCGGGCAGATGCTTTTGGTCGAATTTTTCAGGATGACTATAGTTTGGAATCACAAGTTAGTGGGCAAGCTGCATATACAGTGGTCTGCATCTGCTCTGCTTCTCCTCCGTGCAACCAGCTTAACCATTGAATTTCTTTTGGATGTACACCCTTAAAGGTCAGCACACCTGCCGCAATCAATACAGCCATGACATTCAACATAATCAAGCCGCCTGCAACAAGTAAAACTGCGCTAACAGGCATTACAGATTGCAGCACAATTGACAACAAACATCCGACAGTAGCCATCAACACAACTAATGGAAATCCGACAACCAACAAGCATACTGCCAATGTAAAAGTCCATATCAAAAAACTTTTAATCATCAACAAGGAGTAGGTCTTTCCGAGATTAGAACTCTGAGCCAAAACCATAACGTTTCCTCCTAAGTACACAGCAAAATTTATTTTCAGTAATATCTCGCTTTTGGCAAGCAACTGAATGATTCAATGAAGTTTCAGTATATAAAACCAGTCCGAGAAAATGAGCGTTTATTTATTAAACTTTACAATTAATTTTTTGCAACTATGAATGTAAATTTAAGTTCACATTTCATCATAAATCTCGCTTTCGATATCTGTCTTGAGGAATAGTGGACAAAAGTCATTTGACCAAAAAGTTTGATTCCAACTCTTGAGTTAGATTTTGCTTAACATTTCTTATGAAAAATGCCGATGCTTCTCATAATTCTCTCAGGTCGCTCAACAAATTATCTACAGATGATTCTGCTGTTAATTGCTAGTTACTTATAGTCGCCATAGATAAAGTCCTCTCATTTAAGATTCATATTCCTAATTCACATCAAATTTTTGCGTAAAAAAAATACTTTACTTTAACAATATATTTACTGAGGTTTTTTAGGAAACTCTTAGGATAAACCAGTTTAGATAGGAGGTTACAATTTTTTCTTTTATAAATTAACGTCATAAGTTATACAAATATCTAGACAAGATGTAACGAAATATTACTAAAAGCTGCCAATTAATCAGAAACCTAAAATTGGATTACTGAGAAGCTTCAGAACGTTTTACCTCGTCTTTTTCTTCATTGAATAGTTCAACTGCGAGATATTAAAGATATATGACAGAATCACAGCACCCATCGAATCCCAATCCTGTTGTTGCCCGGAATGTGCCACCAGCACCGCCACTACCGCCACCACCACCTACAGTCATGACGCAACGCCAACATACACAAACTTTGGATATGTCGTCAGTTAATAGAAGTGCTGGACAAGCTGTACCACCACCCCCAAGTCCTGCACCTGCGGCGGCTCATCGTCCTGGAACTCCGCCACCAATGCCTGTTGCTAGTAGTGCTACCACTTCGGGGCTAACTTTAGCGGAAATTATTAAAGAAGCGTTTGATAATGGATATTCTGATATTCACTTGGGAGTAGGTGAAATACCTCGCTTCCGTAGCCGAGGAGAAATTAGCCCAACTGATTATCCAGAAACCGACAAACCAACTTTCATGAGTTGGTTACGAGAGATCATAACTGAGCCGGAAATTCAACGATTTCAAGAACACTTGGAATTTGATGGTGCTACCCAATATGAATTTGCCCGTGTACGGATTAACGTCTTTGACTCTCTCAAAGGCCATGCAATGGTACTACGGTTGATTCCTTTAAAAATCCTATCTATTGATCAGTTGAGATTACCTCCCATATTTAGAGATATTTGTCATTATCACAAAGGCTTAATTTTGGTGACTGGGCCTACTGGCTCAGGTAAATCGACAACGATGGCAGCTATGATTGATTACATCAATAGGGAAATGCCTAAACACATTATTACTATTGAAGACCCAGTAGAATTTGTGCATCAAAGCCGTAAGTCTTTAGTTAAGCAACGGGAAGTAGGAATGCACACCCGAAAATTCGACAATGCTTTAAAAGCAGCCTTACGGGAAGATCCAGATTTAATTCTGGTGGGTGAAATGCGGGACAAAGAAACAGTCAACACAGCCTTAAAAGCGGCTCAGACTGGTCACTTAGTGATGGGAACGCTACACACCAATAGTGCAGTAAAAACTATTGAACGGATTTTGAACCTGTATTCAGGTGAAGAACAAGATGCCATGCGAGTAGCACTGGCTGAATCTTTAGTAGCAGTTATTGCCCAAGGTTTGTGTCGGACAACCGACGGTAAGCGGGCAGCTTTCCATGATGTCCTGATTAATACAGAGGCAGTCAAAGAATGGGTCAAAGATGGTAAGTATGATGAAATTACCGAATTGATGAAGCAAGCTGGTTTTGACGGTATGATTACGATGAATCAGTCATTGCTCAACCTCTATCAAGAGGGTCGCATCACTGAAGAAACAGCCTTAGAAATGTCGCCAACACCTAACGAAATGGCTCAATTCCTTCGAGGACGAGTCTAAGAGAGTAGGGGTGTAGGGGTGTATGGGTATAAGGGTGTATAAGAAAGAAATTTTACCCCAATGCCCCATACCCCATGCCCCATGCCCAATTCCGAGAACTAACTAATTAACTTGATTACAGATAAACTATTTCAACCTCAGTTATTTAAGGGAATTGCCCTATTTACACCGGGAGGAGATTTAATTTACTGCATCGACTCGAACAAGCAAGGTCGATGGCATTCGCATTTATGTACCGCTTTACAAGAAATTCTCGACTTACCAGAACCGCCTCACTTTCTAGTTCCTTGTTATACAGCCACAATAGACCACTGGTTAGATCCGCAAACGCAGCAGGTGAAAACCTTTGCGGAAGCTTACCCGGTGGTAATGAAACATCAAGCTGTACTGAACGCGATTTTTGACACAGGTGAATTGGTTTGGCAACCTGCACCTTGGCAAGATGGTTTGTGCGATCGCATGGTATTGTCCACTTATCGCGCTGCATTTCCCCAACTCTGGGAAGACCACGACTTAATTATCAATTTAGACCTTTCCGAACCAGTCCCAAGATATCATCCCCCAGCTAAGGCAGTACAAAAAGCCCAAATTAAAACCTATGTTCTGCGTTTGTTCGTCGCCGGACACAGTGCTAACACAGAGCGTATCCTCAAGAATTTACATGAACAATTAGAGCGATCGCTAGGATATCCTTACACAATGAAAGTGATTGATGTCTTAACTAATCCAGAACAGGCAGAAATCGATCAAGTATCCGCCACCCCAACCCTAGTCAAAGTTTGGCCTCACCCAATTCGCCGTCTAGTTGGTGACTTAGATAACGCAGAAAAAATACTCCAAATGCTAGGAGCAAAAGATAAACTCTAATTGGCTCTCCCTGCGTACCTCCGCGTTTAAATTACCACTCTCAATAAGTCAAGAAATCTTGAACATCCGCGAGCTAAATCCAGTTTTCCGGTAAATATTAGCAAGTATCATTCAAACACTCGCTTGTCAATGAGTACATCTTGCATATACTGAGATGTATAGTTAGATAAACTTTTGTAAAGCGAGGACTACGGATGTACATCGTACAGATTGCCTCGGAATGCGCTCCTGTAATTAAGGCAGGAGGTTTGGGGGATGTCGTTTACGGTTTGAGTCGGGAATTAGACATTCGGGGCAATTGCGTGGAACTGATTTTACCCAAGTATGATTGTATGCGCTACGACCATATTTGGGGGCTACATGAGGCTTACTTAAACTTGTCTGTGCCTTGGTATGGTGGGGCAATTCACTGCACCGTGTATTGTGGTTGGGTACATGGGCGAGTCTGTTTCTTCATCGAACCCCACTCTGAAGACAACTTCTTCAATCGCGGTTGCTATTACGGTTGTGATGATGACGATATGCGCTTTGCCTTCTTCAGCAAAGCCGCTTTAGAATTTCTCCATCAAAGCAATAAGCGTCCTGACATCATCCATTGCCATGATTGGCAAACAGGGTTAGTTCCCGTCATGCTCTATGAGATTTACAAATATCATGGCATGGATCATCAACGAGTTTGCTACACCATTCACAACTTTAAGCATCAAGGAATTGGTGGTGTCAAAACTCTCTGGGCTACAGGTTTAAATCGAGAGTCCTATTACTTCCAATCCGACAAGTTGCAAGACGACTTTAACCCCTTCGCTTTGAACTATATGAAAGGGGGAATTGTTTACTCAAATGCAGTCACCACAGTTTCGCCTAACCACGCCTTAGAAGCTCAACATACAGAAGTTGGCTGTGGTTTAGGTCATACTTTGCATTTGCACCGAGAAAAATTTAAAGGGGTGCTGAACGGTATAGATTACGATTTTTGGAATCCAGAAATTGACCGTTACATATCCCACAACTATAACGAAGATGATTTTGAACAAAAACTATATAACAAAAAAGCTTTGCGCGAGCAACTATTGCTCCGCCCCTCAGATAAACCAATCATCGCCTACATTGGGAGATTAGATCATCAAAAAGGTGTCCATCTTGTCCACCATGCAATTTATCATGCTTTGAATAAAGAAGCACAATTTGTATTACTAGGTTCTGCAACAGAAGCAGGAATTAACGCTCATTTCCGCCATGAAAAAGAATTTTTGAATAATAACCCAGATGTACATTTAGAACTGGGCTTTAATGAAGAATTATCTCACCTCATTTACGCAGGGGCAGATATGATTGTTGTCCCCAGCAATTACGAACCCTGTGGTTTAACCCAGATGATTGGTTTGAAGTACGGTACTGTCCCCATTGTGCGCGGTGTCGGCGGACTTGTGAATACAGTATTTGACCGAGACTACGACCAAAATCACCCACCAGAAAAACGCAATGGTTATGTGTTTTATCAGACCGATAACCAGGCTTTAGAATCAGCCATGAATCGGGCAATTGATTCGTGGTATGAGTCCCCTGAAGAGTTTCAACAATTAGCAATTCAGGGTATGAAGTATGACTACTCATGGAATCAACCAGGAGAAGAATACTTAGAGATTTACGACTGGATTAAATACAGGTGGTAGTTTAATACTTGTCATAAAGTAGCTGTATGAAAACAGCTACTTTTTTATTGGGACAAACTGTGCTATTTAATTTCGATGATTTAACCATACTTCTAAATCACCAACTTCCGAAAAATCAAACAACGCTTCTCCTAAATCTTCTAACTGGTCAGCAGATAAATTCCGAACCCGTTCAATTAATGGCTTACCAATCTCTCTAAAACACCGATTGATTTGACGGAAAATAAAACTTTCTTTACCTTTTTTTTCCTTGTTACAAAATATCTTGATAGATTATAGACTCTTTCTCGCTTAACTTCACCAGTCCTCTAGGTTGCCCTAGCGATGGAATAGTTATTTACATGGAAGCCCCATAACACAAAGACTGATTGCTAAAAATAAAGTATGTTAGGTAAGTTCATATTGCCATTTTCAGCAAACACACTGTTAATATTTAAACCAAAATAGTTCACAAACCTTTTGATTACTAAATCCTGCAAAAATTGTAATTTTTCGGTTTTATTAATAACTCTACTGTATTTTAGTGTTGGTGAAGTTACTGGCTGTCCTAGTAAATCACCATTATATATTCGTTGCCCTGAATGTAACCTGATACAAGTAGTATTAGTCATCATTAGCGTTAATAACATATCATTAAATGGTAAACTTTTACTCCAGATATTTAGTATTCCTTCAATCTGGGCAATAAAACTATTTCTCATATCGTTATATATTAAAATATCATTAGATGAGTTATCTCTACCAGTTCTCAGATATTCTAAACACATTAAGAATTCGCAATGACCGTTTCTAAACACTTGAATTCTATGACCAAGTTTGTTTTGCCCTTCATTTGGTAATTCTTGATTAATAATTCCGTATTCATTTGGTACTGTATTATATTGATTCAAATTATCTGAAAACATAGAATAGCCATTAAACTCAGGTAACCTCAAGCTATTGATTAGGTTATATAAGTCTGGCGTTAAAGGATCAATACTGTCTTCATAAATATGAAGAGGTGTAAAACTTGTTATAAACCAGAGTTTATTGCCAGAGAAACTAATCCATGATTTTTCTCTAGATTCAATAAAATTGGAATTATCAATTGAACTAATAGAAATGTTGTTGTGACTCAGTTGATTAGAAACCCAATTTTCATGCTCTGACTTGATAATTCTTAATTTTTCTATTGTCCATTCTTCTTCGTTCTTGTCGATTAATGTATGATGTGTTGGACATAAAAGAATTAGATTATCGTATTCATTTCTTTGTTCAGAAATAAGGTGACTATCTCCGCGAGGGCCTTGAAGTGAATCAGCAATAATATGAGCCATTTCACCTAGTACGCTTTTTGAACCAACAGGTGTTAATTCAATTTTGCAAATAGCACATCGATTTCCAGAACGACCCCAAAGTATTTTTACGTCTTTCTCTTTCATATTTGATTTCTACATTGTCCTTTGTACCTTCATGTTTGATTGAAAAAAACAGCCGCCTCCTTTGTGGAAGCAGCTGTTTTTTAAACTTATGTGACTACAGAATATTAGTAATCGAAGTCACCGCCGCCAGCACCAGCCGCAGCAGGTGCGCCGTCTTTAGGTTCTGGCTTGTCAACAACGATGCACTCGGTTGTCAACACCATTCCAGCGATAGAAGCAGCGTTTTGCAGAGCAGAACGAGTTACTTTCGCGGGGTCAACAATACCAGCATCGAACATATCTACGAATTCGTTGGTTGCAGCATTGAAACCAACATTGAATGCTTTTTCTTTGACGCGTTCAGCAATAACAGCACCATTCTGACCTGCGTTTTCAGCAATTCTCTTCAGAGGTGCGGGTAATGCACGAGCGACAATCAAAGCACCAGTCAACTCTTCATCTTTGAGGTTGCTGTTAGCCCAAGCTTCTAAGTCTGGGGTGAGGTGAGCATAAGTTGTACCACCACCAGGAACGATACCTTCTTCAACAGCAGCCTTGGTTGCGTTGATAGCATCTTCTAGGCGGAGCTTTTTGTCTTTCATTTCGGTTTCGGTAGCTGCGCCCACTTTTACCACAGCTACACCACCAGAGAGTTTAGCCAAACGCTCTTGGAGTTTTTCTTTGTCGTAGGAAGATTCGGTTTCTTCCAGTTGACGACGAATTTGTTCTACACGAGCCTTAACAGCAACGTCGTTACCTTCAGCCACAATTGTGGTGCTGTCTTTGGTAATGGTGACGCGGCGAGCTTTACCCAGGCTTTCTAGCTTGGTGTTGTCCAGCTTCAGACCAGCATCTTCGGTGATTAATTGACCGCCGGTGAGGATGGCGATATCTTCTAGCATAGCCTTGCGGCGATCGCCAAAACCAGGAGCTTTTACAGCCGCAACGTTGAGTACACCGCGTAGACGGTTAACTACTAGGGTTGCTAAAGCTTCTTTTTCGATATCTTCAGCGATAATCACCAGAGGACGACCAGCGCGAGCTACTTGCTCTAGAACTGGTACTAAATCTTGTACCAGCGCAATTTTCTTATCTGTCAACAACAGGTAAGGCTCATCAAAAATCGCTTCCATCCGTTCTGGGTCGGTGGCGAAGTAGGGAGAGATATAGCCTTTGTCAAAGCGCATCCCTTCGGTAATTTCCAATTCGGTAGTTACAGACTTACCTTCTTCTAGAGAGATAACGCCTTCTTTACCTACTTTGTCCATTGCTTGGGCAATCATCTGACCGACTTCATCGTCGTTACCAGCAGAGATTGACCCAACTTGAGCGATCGCCTTAGAATCTTCTACAGGGCGAGCGTGTTCTTTAATTTTTTCTACCAAAAAGTTGGTAGCTTTATCAATACCGCGTTTCAATAGGATTGCGTTAGCACCTGCTGCTACGTTCCGCAAACCTTCTTTAACAATGGCATGAGCCAATACAGTCGCGGTGGTTGTACCATCGCCTGCTGCGTCGTTAGTTTTAGATGCAGCTTGACGAATCAAAGCAACACCAGTGTTTTCAATATGATCTTCTAATTCGATTTCTTTAGCGATGGTGACACCATCGTTAACGATTTGGGGCGCGCCAAATTTCTTTTCTAGAACTACGTTACGACCTTTGGGGCCAAGGGTAACAGCTACAGCCTCAGCTAGAATGTCAATACCACGCTCTAAGGCGCGACGGGCGTTTTCGTTGTAAATAATGCGCTTTGCCATAGGTGTCTCAATCTCAGGAAGTTATGTCAAATTGGTCTGGAATAATTGATTGGAGGTTGGGCATTGGGCATTGGTTTTGATTCTTATGACCTATGCGCCATTCCCAATTAGTTCACGACTGCTAAAATGTCTTTTTCGGAAAGCAGTACGTATTCTTCAGTTCCGAGCTTGACATCTGTGCCAGCGTACTTGGAGTACAGCACTTTATCGCCAACTTTTACTTCCAATTCTTGACGGCTACCGTCGTCATTACGCTTGCCAGGGCCAAGGGCGACTACTTCACCTACTTGGGGCTTTTCTTTCGCGGTGTCGGGTAAATAAAGACCACCGGCGGTTTTTTCTTCAGACGCGCTCACTTTTACGAAAACGCGATCGCCTAAAGGTTTTACTGTGGATACACTTAGAGATACAGCTGCCATATTTTTTATTTCTCCAGAGTTAGCACTCTCAACTCCTGAGTGCTAATCTATCGAAAACCAACCCCCAATGGCAATGTTTTCAGATGTACGGGTTTCCGAACTAGGTAGGAGAGGAGGTGACAGGTGACAGGTGACAGGTGACAGGTGACAGATGACTAGGGTAGATAATATTTCCTATCCCTAAATGCCCAATTACGTTAGCGGAGCGGGACGTTAGTCCATTACGTAAAGCCTGCGGCATAGCTGCGCTTAGAGCGTAGCCCATTACGAATTACGTTAGCGTTCACGGAGTGTCTGTCTCCGACACGCTGCGCGTTGGCGTAGCCTCTCGGAGAGAACGTAGAGAAGTCCATTACAAATTATCAGTCCCCGTATATACACTCCGTATTAATTCCGTAAGTAAAAATCCTTAATTATTAGTATTTTTCAGGTTCTTTTCCATAAGTTACGAATATTTTTATATGGTCAACTTTATTTGCAAAGTGGGGAAATTAGTATAGAACAGTAATCAGCGAACCGCTTGATGAGTAACAATACAGTGACCTGGTGCAACAAAATACAAGTTTTTTACTTGCGAGTTTGTTGTTCTAGATAGATAATAGTTGTCTACCCGGATAGTGTCTGGTATCGCCAAGCAAACCCGGAGGTTATTGAGCGGATCGTCCAAGAACACTTGATAGGCATAATGGTGGTGAAAGAATATGCGTTTTTAACCCATCCTTTGCCAACAACTCCCCTACTTACTTGTAAACATCTTAAGATTAAGGCTGAACATCGGCAGGGTATTGTAGAGTAGTAAGCCAATGGAAGTGCGGGTTGTTTGACACCTAGGGTCATCATAAGCCAACACTTACTGAGTGAACTAGTGTGAACTAGAAAGATTATTATTTAATCAGTGTTTTTTCACCCGCCACTTTCAAAGGGATATATAATAGCGCATTATAAATACTACTGCTCTACGTATCCTTACTGGAATATTGCTAATGAGCTAGCAGTCTTACAGAAAGTGGAAACTAATTGTGAGACTTCAAGTTAAGCAAGGGTAAGTTAAGTGGGAAAAATGACAACATCTCAACAATCCACCATATAAGGATAACCATTCAAGACCTTGATGGATCGAAGCGCGACAAGTGCCACTGCTATGAAAGAGCCCAGCATGAAAGATCACAAACGACTTCTACTTATTGATGACGACCCTAACCTCATCTTGCTGGTGAAGGACTATCTGGAATTCAGAGGATATGAAGTCATCACCGCAGAAAATGGTCGAGAAGCTTTAGAGATTCTCGAACATGATGTTCCAGACATGATCATCTGTGACGTGATGATGCCGGAAATGGATGGATATACCTTTGTAGAACAAGTCCGGCAAAACGAACGCACCAGTTGGATTCCTGTCCTTTTCCTGTCGGCCAAAGGGCAAAGTGCAGACCGAGTTAAAGGTCTAAATAAAGGCGCGGATGTCTATATGGTCAAGCCTTTTGAACCAGAAGAACTCGTAGCGCAGGTAGAATCTTCCCTGAAGCAAACTATCCGTTGGAAGGAACACCAAACCAAAGGAGGAGAAAACGGTTCTCGTATCCAAGTTCCCTTCGATGTGCAATTAACTCCAACTGAGCTGAAGGTAGTGCAGTTTGTAGCTAGAGGTCTAGCTAACAGAGAAATCGCTGAAGAATTAAATGTTAGTCAGCGTACCGTTGAAAGCCACGTTTCTAATATGTTGGGCAAAACCAATCTCCACAACCGCACTGAATTAGCGCGGTGGGCGATTGAAAATCAAATGGCGTAAATAGCTATCAGCCTTCAGCCGTCAGCTTTACCATAATGAACTGACTGCTGACAGCTGATAGCTTAACCTATTAAGTCCTGTAGTTTAAGGGTAGATTGGTGAAAACTTGGGGTCGCCAATCTTCATTTATTTTGTGGTTATCCCTGTCGAAGTGTAGGTATTATCGCATTAAATTTGGTACGTAAAAAGAGAAAAGAGCGATCATAGACAAACCCAAATTAGGGAGTATCTTCAATGTTTCATTTCATTTTTAAACGCAGAAGGGCGTAAATGTGTCACGCGAACCATCTGTGTTCTATTTTAAAACCTGGGATACTCCCACCTTAAATTAAGTATTATAAAAAAACTCTACGGAAATGAACGTATAGTTTAAGGGAATTATATTATTTCTAATAATATTTCCAAATAATACGTAATCCCATTTCTTTAAACTTGTCATGTATGACAACATCTGCAAATTTATTGCCGAAAACTTTAAAGATGACTTAGCAACATGGTTACTAGGTTCACCAACTAAACTAACAGAAATTAGCCCTACAGAATTATCAAACGAACCTATTCGCGCTGATTCGTTAATATTGATGCAATCAGATGACTTAGTTCTCCATACTGAGTTTCAAACCGACGCAGATGAAAATATACCCTTTCGGATGTTAGATTATCGAGTGAGGTTGTATCGCCGTTTTCCTCAAAAACAAATGCGTCAAGTAGTGATTTATTTGAGAAAAACAGCTTCACCATTAATCACTAAAACAGATTTTAGATTAGAAACGACTTACCATGAGTTTGAGGTAATACGTCTATGGGAACAACCGACAGATAGGTTTATTGCTGCTCCCGGTTTGTTGCCCTTTGCCGTCCTAAGTCAGACTGAAGATCCTACAATGGTATTAACCCAAGTAGCGAAAGCAGTTGAGGCAATTACAGACCAAAAACTGCAAAGAAACATAGTAGCAGCAACTGCGATTTTAGCAGGCCTTGTCTTAAACAAAGATGTAATTAGCAGAATCTTAAGGAGTGAGATTATGCGTGAATCAGTGATTTATCAAGAAATTCTCCAAGAAGGTAAAGCCGAAGGTAAAGCCGAAGGTAAAGCCGAAACAACAAGAAAGTTGGCTTTAAATTTGCTGGGAATTGGTATGAGTTTAGAGCAAATTGCTCAAGTGACTGAATTATCTCTTGAGCAAGTTCAGACTTTACAAAAAGAGATTTCATAATTTGAAATTTAACTAAACGATAAAACCCGCCAATGCGGGTTTTATTGTCTAATTCTAGAAATTGAGGCTGGTGCTAAAACTCAGCATTTTGCGGTGTGCGAGGGAAAGGAATCACATCACGAATATTACCCATACCTGTCATAAA
This sequence comes from Anabaena sp. UHCC 0399, assembly GCF_034931465.1. Taxonomy (NCBI): domain Bacteria; kingdom Bacillati; phylum Cyanobacteriota; class Cyanophyceae; order Nostocales; family Nostocaceae; genus Anabaena; species Anabaena sp. UHCC 0399. The sequence continues at coordinate 54,010 of NZ_JAYGGZ010000020.1, forward strand.
TTGTACGAGTCGTTCAAAACCTAAGCCAAAACCAGCGTGAGGAACAGTACCGTAACGGCGTAAATCCAGATACCACCACAAGTCTTCCGGCTGCATACCTTGCGCTAAAATACGGCGTTCTAGAACATCTAGGCGTTCTTCTCTTTGTGAACCGCCAATAATTTCACCAATTTTCGGTGCAAGGATATCCATTGCACGGACGGTTTTTTCATCGTCATTCAAGCGCATATAGAAGGCTTTTATTTGTGCTGGGTAGTCTGTGACGATGACTGGTTTTTTGAAAAGTTCTTCTGCTAGATAGCGTTCGTGTTCTGATTGTAAATCTAAGCCCCAACTTACAGGATAGTCAAACTTAACATCGGCTTTTTCTAGCAGTTTGATCGCATCTGTGTAAGTTAATCGCTCAAATTGATTGTGAATAATATTTTCGGCTGTTGCTAAGACAGTATTATCAATGCGTTGATTGAAAAATTCCATGTCTTCAGGGCATTTTTCTAAGACATAGCTAAAAATGTGCTTGAGAAACGCCTCAGCTAAATCCATATCGCCTTCTAAATCACAAAAAGCCATTTCAGGCTCAACCATCCAAAATTCAGCCAAGTGGCGGGATGTATTGGAGTTTTCTGCACGGAAGGTAGGGCCGAAGGTATAGACGTTGCTAAACGCCATTGACATCACTTCGGCTTCTAGTTGTCCACTGACGGTTAAGTATGTGGGTTTAGAGAAAAAGTCTTGGCTGTAATCAACTGATTGGGTTTCTGTGCGGGGTATATTCTTTAAATCCAAGCTGGTGACACTAAATAGTTCCCCTGCGCCTTCACAATCGCTAGCGGTAATAATGGGGGTGTGTACCCACAAAAAGCCTCTTTCTTGGAAGAATTGGTGAATGGCTGTTGAACAAGCATTGCGGACACGGAAAACTGCACCAAAGGAATTAGTGCGCGATCGCAAGTGTCCAATATTGCGTAAAAATTCAAAAGAGTGGCGTTTCTTTTGCAATGGGTAGGTTTCGGGATCAGCTTCACCGTAGACTTTCACTGTCTCGGCTTTCAATTCAATACGCTGTCCTTTCCCTTGGGAAGCCACCAGCACGCCATTAACCTCAACTGACGCACCTGTATTTAGTTGTTTTAAAATTGCTTCGTAGTCTGGCAAATCCTGATTGATGACAACTTGCAAATTAGCTAATGATGAGCCGTCATTCACCTCAATAAACGCAAACCCCTTCAAATCGCGCTTCGTTCTTACCCAGCCTTGAACTAGAAGAGACTCATCAGGTTGACCACTTCGCAGTATTTCTGCAATCCTTTGATTTACCATATTTACCCAGCACAGGACTTTAATATCCAGCCTATAATAACGCCCAATCCACCAAAGCGGACAGCTTGCCAGAAAGGTTTCTTGAGACTACGCCAAGAAAATAACTGGCTTTCTAAGTTTAGTTCTAGCACTTCTAACTGTTGTTTGATGTGCCGTAACTCTGCTTTGATTTCTGGTGTTTTATGCTTATTTTCCTGCAATTCGTCCCGACGTTGTTGCCATTGTGCCTGTTGGGTGCGATCGCTGTCTACTTGAGCATAACGTTCTTTTAACAATATCAGCGATCGCTCGACTTCTTCTAGTTCCTGCTCAAAATCCGGTTCTTGATTTTTTCCTGGTGAATGTGGTTGTTTAGGCGGCTTCATATACGGCTAGTAAACTAATATAAAAAATAAGTCTGCCATCTAGAGACTTAAAACTCATTACTCATTACTCAGCACTTAAATATGCTTTCTAAAACCAATCAAATCAATGAATTGAGCGAATTAGAACTAGCCCAAGCCCTCATGGAAAGGCTGAGTATTTCCCCTAACGATTGGCATCGCCTCAAGTCTAACCGCAATTCTCGCGCTAGTGAACAAATTGCAGCTGCAATGGTATTTCTCCTCAAAAACGAACCACAAGAGGCTCTTGCTAGACTAGAACAAGCTGTTGGTTGGTTAGATCGTTCCCTTTCCGCTCCTCCCTGTCCGACTCATGGATATAAGGGACAGGGGACTGGTGACTAGTACCGCTACGCTTGGCTCCAATTCAAAATTCAAAATTAAAGACAATACTAGGGATTGGGAAATTCTTTCCCAATCCCTAGCCTACCGCCTCAAAGACAGACGGGGGCGGTTTTGCATTTGCTTACACAGTCTTAATTCTGTACCTTTGCGATTCCACTCTACTTGATCAAAAATTTGGTGTAGGAGACACATACCTCTGCCATTTTCTGACTCATCAGATGGTAAATAATCTGTTGGGTCTTCATTCTCGCTAGTCACGGGATGAAATCCTTGTCCTTGGTCTGATATCACCCACCAATACTGATTATCTATTAGAGAAAACCGGACTACAACTTTTTTACTGGGATCAAGATTATTGCCATGTTTAGCTGCATTAACTAGGGCTTCTTGGAGTCCTAGCCGCAGTTCGGACTGCAATCTGGAGGGTATTTCCGCCAGCAGTAAATCTAAAATAGGACAAAGGTAAAGCGTTGAGGCGAAACTAAGTGTGCCCCAATAACGTCCCACTGGACGAAGGGAAATGGTTATCACGAGAGAAACCCCATAGCTTTCAGTTAGCTAGACATCAGTTTGCTTTTATATGCACCCTGATAGTGGTTGAGGTAGTCATGCTGCCTTCAAACTTGCGTCTTAATTACTAAATATTGAAAATGCTGGGGAGCATTGACTCTATTGGTGATGTTTGATTGTTGATACATAAAACGGCTTTGAGAAATTATGCTAGTTAAGTTAGCAAGTTGGAAAATCATACAAATTACAAAGGTTTTATATTCTCTTAAAAATCGCCGATTTATACTTTATACAATCTTATTCATTGGTAGCTAGAGTCTATGCAACTTGGGTTTTGTTAACAAAATTATTGTTATTCTTATGTTATTTCAATTTTAGCATTTTTACTATGCAATAGACTACAAATTTGCAATGTAAGTTTTTTGTAAAGGGCTAATTATCCTTGTCAAAGTGTGATAGCACAAGGAAAGCAGCAGCTTCCACATGAGATGTTTGTGGAAAAAAATCGGCGGGTTGGATGCGTTGAATAGTATACAAACCATTTTCACAGAGTAATTTAAGGTCGCGAGCGAGGGTAGCTACTTTACAGCTGACGTAAACGATGCGCGGGGGTTTCGACAATAATAAAGATTCGATGACAGCGCGATCGCATCCCTTACGTGGCGGATCTAGTATGACTACACTCGGTATTATTCCCATATTCGGCAGTAATCTCTCAACTGCGCCCACTTGAAATGTGACATTATGTATACCATTGCGATCGGCATTGACAATCGCCTGTTGTACAGCTTCTGGTTGTAGTTCTAATCCTATGGCTTGGCGTACCTGTTTCGCTAAGGGTAAAGTTAAAGTCCCAATACCACAATAAGCATCAACTAGCACCTCATCACCTTGCAATTTTAATTCTGACTGAATGACTTCTAATAGAGCTTCGGCTGTTTCCGTAGAAACTTGGAAAAATGTATCGGGACGGACTTGAAAATCTAGTCCAGCAAATATTTCTCGCAGATAAGCAACTCCTGCAATGCAACGAGTTTCTGCACCAAAAATGGCATTTGTGCGTCCAGGATTGTAATTTAAGGACACCCCAACTAACAGGGGATATCGCTTCAGCCATGCTTCTGCTTGCTTAGTAATTCCTGGTAAATCTTCATCTTTGACCACCAACGTTAACAAAATTTCACCTGTACGCCGGCCAATGCGTAAACTCAAATGGCGAATTTGTCCTTGATGGCGGGTTTCATCGTAAATTGACCAGCCTTGCTGTTGGATGTCTTGCTTAATTTCCGCCAGTAAAGGATTTAAGCGTACATCTTGGACGGGACATTGATTTAAGTTAACTAATTGGTGGCTACCTTTTTGGTAATAACCAGCTTGTACTTGACCTGTGGGAGAAATATCTAGAGGATAGGTAGCTTTGTTACGATAACCCAAAGGCGAATCTGCCACTAATACGGGATCTACTGTTGGTGTAGTAAAACCACCGATACGTTGTAAAGCTTGGATAACTTGATGACGTTTAGCAACGAGTTGATATTCATAATCAATATGTTGCCACTGACAACCGCCACACTTATCAGCCACAATGCAGCTAGGCCGAATGCGATGAGGAGAAGGTTGTAATAATTCTTTAACTTTGCCGTGAGCGTATTTCGGTTTGACGTGTACCAAGCGTACCAGAGCGCGATCGCCTGGGACAGTATCCGGCACAAACACCACCCGTTCCTCAAAACGCCCTACACCGTCGCCTGTATCGCTCAAATCTGCGATCGTGATCTCTATTAATCCACCCTGTTGCCAAATAGAATTAGTCATTAGTCATTCATCATTAGTCAATATTCATTCTCTCCTGTCACCTGTCACCTGTTCACTGTTCCCTTCCCTCTTCACTTCTGTACCTCCAACTCGTTAAACTAACAAATAATATTTCGCGTGATTTAAATAATCATGACTGTAATTAGCCAAGTTATTCTCAAAGCCGACGACGAACTGCGCTATCCCAGCAGTGGCGAACTCAAGAGCATTAAAGAGTTCTTGCAAACCGGCGAGCAAAGAACACGCATTGCTGCTACCTTAGCGGAAAACGAAAAAAAGATAGTTCAGGAAGCCACCAAAAAACTTTGGCAGAAGCGTCCTGATTTTATCGCACCTGGCGGTAACGCTTACGGTGAAAAACAGCGTGCTTTGTGCATCCGTGACTATGGCTGGTACTTACGCCTAATTACTTATGGTGTACTTGCTGGCGATAAAGAACCAATCGAAAGCATTGGTTTAATTGGAGTGCGGGAAATGTACAACTCCCTAGGTGTTCCTGTTCCTGGAATGGTAGAAGCCATCAATTGTCTGAAAACAGCATCTTTAGACTTACTCAGTGCAGAAGATGCAGCAGCAGCAGCACCTTACTTCGATTACATCATTCAAGCGATGTCATAGTAAAAAGTCTACGCTGGTTCTACAAGTGTGCTTCTGATCTACTAGATTGAGTGTGAAGTATTAACCTCATACATCGATAAAATCTCCAATTTGATCATAACCTCCCCACATCTGGTTGTGGCTCTGGCATAATTTGTGTCAAGTTACCAACTAGATGTGGGGAAATTTTATTGATGTATAGGGATTTAGCAACGTCATTCTTCCCTGCGCCTCTGCTCCCTAGCCTCTTCTTCGACCCCAAACAAAAAGCCGACAACCTTTTTCAAAAGACTGTCGGCAATTAGTGTGTTCCCTATTAATGACTCGGCTAGAGTTCAGTAATGAGCTAATCATCCCAATTTGCCCATTGGCGGGAAACGATCTTAATCATGAATCTATGTGATTGTTATCACTTAGTTTTAACGAAAAGACTGCATTTACTAGTAAAATCTCTAACTTTAGTAAGACAAATTTCTCTAGAATAGCAAAAAGATGTAGTAAAAACTACGAAATCCCGATTTTTTTAATTATCAGTACACGTAGGTAAAAATGAATATTCAGTCTGCTTACTTTTTAATTGGGTCAATTATTTTAGGAACTTTCTTTGGTTGTGCTGTGCCACAACAGGAGCAAGTTGTTCAAAATCCGGTTGTCACACCTAAGCCTGATGCTCCTGAAATCAGTTATAACCCATCTGGGCAACCAGCTACAAAAACTGCCACAATTTATATTGAAGGAGAAAAAACTCCCATTACCCTAAAACTCTACGAAGACTATAAGACTTTATTCACTACATATTTTCCCGATCAGGAGTTTATCGCGGAAGGTGTTAGTTCTGGTGAAGGGACAGGGGTAAAGTTCATCGTCAATTTTGACGGGAGCAAAAATGACAACGCCTATATTAGTGTCTTTTTCCCGAATAATGTCCAAACTATCGAACAACTAGAAAGTTTTGTGAATAGTAAGTCTGGACTCATTGCATCTAATAAATGGAGCATCATCAGTCGGAGTGCAAAAGTCTCCTATCCTTGGGCAAAAGAAAAGATTGATTTCCGCCAAGGACAAGAGATTATCGGTACTGTATACCTTGGTGAACAAAACGGTAAAGTTTTCTATGTAATTAATCATTACCCAGCAGAGTACGGTGATGGATTTGCACCAAGAGCCGATTTGATTTTACAAAACCTAAAGGTTAGTAGTTAAGAAATTGAAGGTAGCACAGCCAAACATTCTTATTTTTTAAAGTTAGCGATCGCATCTTCGCGCGAATCAAGGAAAATTATGATATCTAGCAAGAGGTGAAAGTGAGCCTAAAACATTTCTAAACGATTTACCTTTCTCTAACTGCACATACAGCACAAGTAAATCGATACAATAATGCTCTGTACTCTTGGTGCATTATTTCCATGACTGCCACATCTCCTGCTCCCTTTTCTCCCCAAGAAATTGCTGCTCAAGGTATTAAACCAGAAGAATACGCAGAAATTGTGCGACGCTTAGGTCGTCATCCCAACAAAGCCGAATTGGGAATGTTTGGGGTGATGTGGTCTGAGCATTGCTGCTACAAAAATTCTCGCCCTTTACTCAAACAGTTTCCCACTACTGGCCCCCGCATCCTTGTAGGGCCAGGAGAAAACGCTGGGGTTGTAGATTTGGGTGAAGGGCTGCAACTAGCATTTAAAATTGAGTCTCATAACCATCCCTCAGCTGTTGAACCCTTTCAAGGTGCTGCCACCGGCGTTGGTGGTATTCTCAGAGATATTTTTACAATGGGTGCGCGTCCCATCGCTTTGTTAAACTCGCTCCGGTTTGGTTCTTTAGAAGACCCCAGAACCCAAAGGCTCTTCTCTGGTGTAGTTGCAGGAATTTCCCATTATGGTAACTGTGTTGGAGTTCCCACTGTCGGCGGTGAAGTGTACTTTGACCCTGCTTACTCCGGTAATCCTTTGGTGAATGTCATGGCACTAGGATTAATGGAAACGCCAGAAATTGTCAAATCTGGAGCATCCGGTATCGGGAATCCTGTATTGTATGTGGGGTCTACCACTGGCCGCGATGGTATGGGAGGAGCTAGTTTTGCTAGTGCCGAATTAAGTGGTGAATCAATGGATGACCGTCCGGCGGTGCAAGTAGGCGACCCCTTTTTAGAAAAGTCATTAATTGAAGCTTGTCTGGAGGCATTTAAAACAGGTGCAGTCGTCGCTGCTCAAGATATGGGGGCGGCGGGTATCACCTGTTCTACTGCTGAGATGGCGGCGAAAGGTGGTGTCGGGATTGAATTGGATTTAGATAAAATTCCGGTGCGAGAATTGGGGATGATTCCCTATGAATATCTATTGTCAGAATCTCAAGAACGGATGCTGTTTGTTGCCCACAAAGGACGAGAGCAAGAGTTAATTGATATTTTCCACCGTTGGGGACTACAGGCTGTTGTTGCTGGTACGGTAATTAGCGAACCCATCGTCAGGATTCTATTTCAACGTGGAGTAGCAGCAGAAATTCCGGCTGATGCTTTAGCAGAAAATACCCCCCTGTACGAGCGTGAGTTGCTAGCAGAACCACCAGAATATGCTCGTAAAGCTTGGGAATGGTCGCCTAATGCTTTGCCGACTTGTACATCTCAGGGTATTAAAATTCAAGGTAATTTGCAAAGTTGGCTTGATATTTTATTAACTTTACTAGATACACCCACGATCGCCTCCAAAAATTGGGTGTATCGTCAATATGACCACCAAGTCCAGAACAATACTGTCATCCTTCCAGGTGGTGCAGATGCGGCAGTAGTACGCTTACGACCACTGGAAAGGAAGCAGGGGAGCAGGGAAGCAGGGGAGCAGGGGGGAATTAACCATGCCTTAAGCGGCGTTGCTGCGACAGTAGACTGTAATCCTCGTTATGTTTACCTTGATCCTTATGAGGGAGCGAAGGCAGTAGTAGCAGAAGCAGCACGCAACCTTAGCTGTGTGGGTGCAGAACCTCTGGCGGTGACAGATAACCTCAATTTTGGTAGCCCCGAAAAACCCATTGGTTACTGGCAATTAGCAGAAGCTTGTCGCGGCTTGGCGGAGGGTTGTCGAGAATTAGCCACCCCAGTAACAGGTGGGAATGTTTCTCTATATAATGAAACCCTTGATTCCCAAGGCAACCCCCAACCGATTTACCCGACTCCTGTTGTGGGAATGGTGGGATTAATTCCAGATTTAACCAAAATTTGCGGTCAAGGTTGGCAAACCCCAGGTGATGTAATTTATCTTCTCGGCTCATCTCCCAGCAACTTAGGCGCATCAGAATATTTAGCTACCCTTCACAGCACTGTCGCAGGTAGACCAAGCAAGGTAGATTTTGATTTGGAACGTCGTGTGCAGAAAGTCTGCCGTGAGGGTATCCGTTCCAGTTGGGTAAGTTCAGCCCATGATTGTGCTGAGGGGGGTGTAGCTATTGCCTTAGCAGAATGTTGTCTGGCTGGCAAGCTAGGAGCGCAAATTTATTTAGACGCTACACAGTCACAACGCCTTGATGAATTACTCTTCGGTGAAGGTGGAACAAGAATTATTGTGTCTGTAGCATCAGCACAACAAGAAAATTGGGAATCCTACTTACAGGCACATCTGGCTCAAGCATGGCAAAAAATAGGTACTGTGGGTAATACCGATGGAGGATTGGCGGTTTTAACCACTGATAACCAAACCTTAATCCAAGTTAGTATCAAAGAAATGAATGATCGCTATCAAAATGCGATCGCCAGACGCTTAAAACTAAAGGCTAGAGGATAAGAAGAAGCAGGGAGCAGAGGGGGAAAATTCCATACCCAAGGACTTATGCCCTAGTCCTCCTAATTAATGACTAAATTCCCCCAAATCAATAGCATCTTTAGACACAATTAGGGTACTGTTTTAATAGATGGTTAAAGATTTATTAAGAACAGCCCCACTGTCCAGTTAATAGAATTAATCCCAGTGACACCAATTCTCCGAAATTCAACAATATATCTAAACTTAGAAGCTCTTGTGACATCTGGATTTCTGAATTTTGAATTTTTGAATTTTGAATTTTGAATTGGTATGACTTGACACCCCCACCAGGAGCAAAGCTAGCATGATTCCCATTGATTCCGTCACTTTGGATGAGTACCCCCAGCAGATTGACAACCCAATCGATAGTCTGGAAAGTCGTCCGGACAAGCCAGAAGAAGCTTGCGGAGTTTTCGGCATCTACGCACCAGGAGAAAATGTTGCCAAACTGACTTACTTTGGATTGTATGCCCTGCAACATCGGGGTCAAGAATCAGCTGGCATTGCCACCTTTGAAGGGACAAAAGTCCACCTTCACAAAGACATGGGCTTGGTGTCTCAAGTGTTTAATGAGTCGATTTTGGAAGAGTTACTAGGGAGTGTCGGCGTTGGTCATACTCGTTATTCCACCACCGGTTCTAGCCGGAAAGTGAATGCCCAACCCGCCGTAGTCGAAACCCGGTTAGGCTCATTAGCACTTGCACATAATGGTAACTTAGTCAATACTGTGAAATTGCGAGAAGAGTTGCTCAATAGTAACTTTAACCTAGTAACCACCACAGACTCAGAGATGATTGCTTTTGCGATCGCCGAAGCAGTCAACGCAGGTGCAGATTGGTTAGAAGGAGCTATTCAGGCATTTCATCGCTGTGAAGGTGCGTTTAGTTTAGTCATAGGCACTCCCGTTGGCGTGATGGGTGTACGTGATCCTAATGGCATTCGTCCTTTAGTGATTGGTACTGTACCAGGGAATCCCATCCGCTATGTTTTATCTTCCGAAACCTGCGGTTTAGATATCATTGGTGCAGAATACCTGCGCGATGTCGAACCAGGTGAAGTAGTTTGGATTACCGCAGAGGGTATGGCTTCCTACCACTGGAGTCAAAAACCCCAGCGTAAACTATGTATTTTTGAAATGATTTACTTTGCCCGTCCTGATAGCCAAATGCACAATGAGAGTCTGTATAGCTATCGGATGCGCCTAGGACGGCAACTAGCGAAAGAGTCTTATGTAGACGCAGATATTGTTTTTGGTGTTCCTGATTCTGGCATACCAGCAGCCATTGGATTTTCGCAAGCTTCTGGTGTCGCCTACGGTGAAGGACTGATTAAAAATCGCTATGTAGGACGCACCTTTATTCAGCCTACCCAAGCCATGCGGGAATCGGGCATCAAAATGAAACTTAACCCTCTTAAAGATGTACTGGCGGGTAAAAGGGTGATTATTGTTGATGACTCGATTGTACGGGGTACAACTAGCCGCAAACTAGTGAAAGCTTTGCGTGAAGCCGGTGCAGTAGAAGTACATATGCGGATTTCTTCACCCCCGGTAACTCATCCTTGCTTCTACGGTATCGATACCGATAGCCAAGATCAGCTCATTGCTGCGACCAAATCCGTAGCAGAAATTGCCCAGCAGCTAGAAGTAGATAGCCTCGCTTACCTGAGTTGGGAAGGAATGTTAGAAACCACAGGGGAAGACACCAATAGTTTCTGTTCGGCTTGCTTCACGGGAGATTATCCTGTAGCGATTCCTGAGCAGGTGAGACGTTCTAAGCTGATTTTGGAGAAGGTAGTAGTTTAGGGATAAACGAAAAATAAATTACTTTTAGGGTGGGTTAAGTTACGGCTAACCCACCATTCTTTTAGGGTTGATAGTGCCTATTGACTTTTGCCTTGCGGCACTCTCATCCAAGCTAAAATATTAAAATCCCCCGCAGTGGTAGCTTATGAACCAGCCGACAACAGAAAGAGTACGCTGGACTAACGCCGACTTAGAGTTGTTTCCAGATGACGGAAAACGCTATGAAATCATCGATGGAGAATTATTGGTGACAAGATCGCCTCATTGGAAGCATCAAAAAGCTTGCGTCAGAATTAGCACAGCTTTAGATAATTGGTCACAAGAGACTGATTTGGGAGAAGTTGTGATTGCTCCCGGTATTATCTTAGGGGATAACGATAATATCATTCCCGATGTCGTTTGGGTTAGTAAACACAGACTAACTGAACTATTAGATGAAGCTGGACATTTGACGGCTGCACCAGAATTAGTTATAGAAGTTTTATCTCCCGGTAATGAGAACGAAAAACGGGACAGAGAACTAAAACTTAAGCTTTATTCAACACGAGGTGTAAGAGAGTATTGGATTGTTGATTGGCGCAAACAACAGTTGGAAGTATACCGACGCGAACAGGGAAGTTTAAAGTTAGTAAAAACCTTATTTCCAGGTGATCAACTGGAATCGCCCCTACTACCTAATTTTACTTGTGCGATCGCTCGTTTATTTGCTTAATCAAGAACTAGCTATTGCCTATTGTTGAACTTCAATTACCTAGCTGTGCTTTAAAAAATCCACTTTAGGCAACAATGGGTCAGTGACAATACCTACGCCTGTAAAACCCCAGCGTTTCAGCAAACTGCCTAACTGCGTACCAGGAAGAGACTCTACAGCAAAGCGGTTTGCTACTTCTGGTGCATGAGTATTGAGATAGCTAAGGGCATCAAAGTTTTCTTGAAATAGTAATAAATAAACAGATGCGTCTTCATTCGGACGAGCAGTGAGATAACGTCCATCAGCTTTTGAACGCAGTATGTAATAGACTTCGGAGAGCATGGAGGTAGGTAACAGGGGACAGGGGACAGGGGACAGGGGACAGGGGACAGGGGACAGGTAACAGGGGACAGGCAACTAAAATTATGTGTCTAGACGAATGCGGGGGTCGGCTACTTTGAGTAACAAGTCTGCCATGAGGTTGCCTATGTTGAGCAATACGGCACTCATTACTAGACTCGCCATGACTAAATACTGGTCTTTAGCAATTACCGCCTGTAAAGTTAATCTCCCTAAGCCTGGCCAGTTAAAGAACTGTTCCGCGATAAATGCACCGCCCAATAAACCTGCTAACTCAAAGCCTAACAAAGTGATGAGGGGGTTAATGGCATTACGCAGCGCATGGACGTAAATCACACGATTTTCTGGGAGTCCTTTAGCGCGTGCTGTTTGAATGTAATCTTGGCGCAGTACATCTAATAATTCGCCGCGCATAATGCGTTGTAAGCCTGCAAAACTAGTAATACTCAAAGCGATGGTAGGTAAAATCATGTGCCAACCGAGATCAAGAATTTTACCAAACCAAGATAAATCCGCATGGTCAATGCTAGTCATCCCACCCACGGGGAATAAAGGCGTGGTGAATTGGGCAAAGATGAGTAAAAACAAAACAGTGATGAAACTGGGAAAGCCTTGTCCAGTATAGCTAATTACCTGCAAAATTCGGTCAGTGGCTTTATTTTGCTTCACTGCCGCTACAATACCCAAGGGAATAGCGATCGCCCAGGTGATAACTAAAGACGCGATCGCTAAAATTAAAGTAGCAGGTATTCTCTCCCACAATAGAGACGCAACTGAACGCTGGTAAACAAAACTTGTCCCAAAATCTCCTTTGGTGACAATGCGCCCCAACCATAACCAATATTGCTCTATCCAAGGCTTATCCAAACCAAACTGCTTGATCAGTTCTGTAATTCTCTCTGGAGAAATTTTCGGATTTTGTCGCAGTGTATCTACATAATTACCTGGGGATAATTTCATGATGAAAAACGACAGTGCCGATGCCAACAATAGAGTCAACAGTGCCTGCAATATTCGCTTCACCACATAAATGAACGTTTCGCTGGTGATAAACCTAATCAACCAGTCCCAAACTCTATCCCCGGAAATTCTTGTAGAAGTCATTATGCCTTTTATCCTTTGTTCCTTTGTCCAGTGGTGTTTGGTTTCAAAGCCATGAGTCAATGACTATTGACTAATATTCAACTAGAGAAATAATTGGCACATCTGGTAAATATTTGCGCCCTTGTAAATCCCGTAGCTCGATAATAAACCCAAAACCTACTAATTCGCAGCCTATTTGCTGCATTAATTGGGCTGTGGCAGTTGCTGTTCCTCCTGTCGCAATTAAATCATCTACAATCAAGACTCGGCTACCTGGGTGCAAAGCATCTTGATGCACTTCTAAACAGTCAGTACCATACTCTAGTTGATATTCAACTGAATGAACTGCTGCCGGTAGCTTGCCTTTTTTGCGGACAGGAATAAAACCAGCACCTAATCTATAAGCTAACGGAGTGCCAAAAATGAACCCTCGTGACTCCATACCCGCAACATAATCGACTTCCAAACCAGCTTCATTACATTTTTCTGTAAGAAAGTCAATAGTGTATCGCAAACCTTCGCGATCGCGCAGTAAAGTAGTGATATCCCGAAACATAATTCCGGGCTTAGGAAAATCTGGAATGTCGCGAATTAGAGATTTTAAATCCATAATTATGGGGATTGGGGATTGGGGATTGGGGACTGGGGATTATTGTCTTTAATTTTGAATTTTGAATTGGAGCATTCGCGTAGCGTCTGTCTACGACACGCTGCGCGTTTCCTTCGGAACACTACGTGAACGCGAAGCGTCCCGCAGGGAACGTAGAGAAGCGACTTGACTTCCGCCTTGCGGCTCTAGTCCCCTGTCACCTGAAAAATCGTACACTATAATGTCATACGCTTGGGATCAGAGCATTGATTTCGTCATCCATTGACGATATGGAGAATCTACACCAAGCTGAAGATAGATTAATACTCACACAACAAGAGAGTAAAATAATGCTTTAAAAACTTAAATTTACGTATAGGTCAACGTGAGAGTAATACAAGTAAGTTAATGTAGATATCCATTAGACTTGTTATTGCTACTAAAAGTTTAATCTTGCTTTTTAGCTGTTTATCTTAAATTAGTTGTACTAGTTTTGCCTAGTCTATTAGAGCCGCACAAGGTATTTTATAGAATGAATGTTTCTGCAAGCTTAACGCCGTTTAATAGTCCAACCCCTCCATCACTGCCGATGATTTTGGACACTTTACCAGATCCTGCGATCGCGGGACAGGGATGTCCTGCTAGAACTAGGTTGCAAATTGATCTGATCTTATTGGCGATTGAAGCTTTAGAATTGGGTGGTTCTGAAGCCATTCTCACTTTTGCCCAAGAGTTGGACTTGAAAGTCATTGTCAAGGACAGGGTAAATTTGTGGCGGATGCGGAGTTCTAACCCCATCAGAAGAGCGCATATTCGCCGCCCTTTAACTATTATGGAGGCAAAAGCTTTAGTAGTAATTGCCTGTTACATCGCCCGGCGTTTAACAGTTGTGATCCGCCAAATGCTGATGATCTGTCAACAAATGAACGACAAGCAGATCCCCCTAGAACAGAATCTACGTCTATCTAATTACCTAGAACGCTTTAGAGCGCATTTTAAAAGCAGAATGAACGCTCGCCGGTTTGGTGCTTTGGCCTTAAATTCTGATGAAAAATTAAATGAATTAGCTATAAATTTGTTGGGACAATTGCTATTTTGTACTGGTACAGCTGGAATGCAGCGTTTCTGGATTAGTCTTTTTGACGGTGAAGTAGAATGAACATTCAACGTAAGTACAGTCTGCCTAATTGTACATTGCTTTTAGAGGGATTAAGTGATGCTACCAGAGGCACACACTTCCAAGAAATGCGCCCTGAGCTTTCAATTTTGGTAAATGCAGAATGCTATATTTCCAATTACAATCAACCCCTTGTGGGAGGAAGAGAATTTTTTGAAAGTTTAGTAAGAGCAGTTAGTGGTTATGCTCAAGAGTTTTTAAGTAATGTGCCAAATCCACAAGCACATAATCAAGACTCTGAACTGGTAGAATTACAGAACATAGATGTGAACCGCCATAGATTAATAGTTCACGCTGAGAATGCACCAGATGAATTTAATTCTGGCTCTAGCAATCATCTACAACCCATTCAAATAGATTTGAATACGGTACAGTTGTTTGATTTAGTGGAAGCTGTAGATCAGTTTTTTGCGGACACTCAAACTTTACCAGAGTTATCCCTAGAATTACAACCAGTAACTAGACGTTATGGCGGTGCTAGTCAAGCTGTTATGAAACAGGCAGTACCCGCAACTATTGGTGTTTCTAGTTTAGCTGTGGCAGCGATCGCCTTTAGCTTGATTCCTGCGCCAGAAATACGCCCACCAGAAACCAAGCCAGAGGAACAGAGTTCTACTACCGATACTACAGCCTCACCAACAACAACGCCCACAACCGCAGCAACTCCCACACCTACACCTACATCAGCCACCACAGCTGCCGCAGCAACTCCCACGCCAACGCCTACAGAAGCCGCAACTCAACCCGTAGTTAAGGATTTAGAGGCACTTTTAAATAATGTTACTGAAATCACTGATCCCTCTCAACTACGTGTTTTAAATCGGCAGGTTTGGAATCAAATCAACCCAGCTTGGAATAGCCGCACAGAAGTTAAACAGGATTTAGTTTATCGCGTAGGTGTAGCGGCAGATGGTTCAATTGTGGGTTACAAAGCAGTCAACCAAGGGGCTAACAAAGGTATAGAATCAACACCTCTGCCTAACTTACTTTACAATCCTGCTAACCGTCCTCCTATTGCGAATGAGCCAATTGCCCAATTTAAAGTAGTTTTTACTAGCAAAGGCATACTAGAGGTTAGTCCTTGGCGCGGCTATGCGAGAACCCCGGAAGTAGTCGGTACAAAAATCTCTGATGCTAATACCATCAAAACTTTAAACCAAAAGCTTTACGATACAGTCCGGCAAAATTGGAGTGGGACTCCCAGCTTTAACAAAGATTTGAAGTATCGAGTAGCCATCAATAAAGATGGCACAATTGCTGATTATGAACCTCTCAACCAAGTCGCCTTTGACTATTTCCGGGAAACACCCTTACCCAAAATGTTCCAAGCCGTGTACGGTTCAAATGCAGCAGCCCCCAACAGCAAGGAAGCTTTAGCCCACTTCCAGGTCACATTCAAGCCTAGTGGTCAATTAGAAGTTGCCCCTTGGCAGGGATACCAGTAATAATTCGTAATTACTAATTCGTAGTTCGTAATTAAGAGCTACGAATTACGTTTAATGTGAATTAAGTCTTGAAACCCTTGTAGTTTCTTCATTAATTCCAAAAATAAATTTTAGACGAGTCTTAAAATTATCGTGGGATAAGAGACGTTTTTCATTCACATCAAGAGTGAACTACGAATTACGAATTACGAATTTATCTTGTAATTCTCCTCATATAATTACCCCACAACTGAGCAGCCTGTGCGCTGCTACCATTGGTGGGGGAATTATTGTCGTTGCCTAACCAAATACCTGTCGCTAGTCGGCGACTAGGGATAAAGCCAATAAACCACAAATCAACGTTCTTATCAGTTGTACCAGTTTTGCCTGCTTCTCCTAGTCCAATGGCAGCACTGCGTCCAGTACCCCGTGTAATTACCTGTTGCATCAAATTAGTCATCTGATCAGCTACGGCGGGTGATAAGACTCGCTGATTGGCATTTCGGTCTTGGTCAAAAGAATAGATGACACGACAGGTTTTCAAATCATTGCGATCTTTACAATCACTACTATCTAAAATTCTACTGATGGCATGGGGAGGATTCCACACGCCACGATTACTAATCGCACTAAACGCACCAGTCATTTCTAAAACGTTGACTACACTTTGACCCAATATCAAACCAGGTACAGGATCAAGTGATGACTTTACACCCAAACGTTTTGCCATCGCCACCACTTTATCTAATCCCACTTCCCTACCTATCCGCAAAGCAATAGGGTTTTCTGAAAGTGCTAATCCTGTGGCAACATCTAAATTCACGCCTGCACCAGCACGACACGGCTTATAAGTAAACCCTTGCCAGGGTAAAGAGGCGCAGGAATAAGTTCTAGAGGTGGGTATGCCTTGTACAAGTGCCTGGGTGTAAGCAAAAATTTTAAAGGTAGAACCTGGCTGTCTTTTAGCTTGCACAGCGCGATTGAACTGACTTTGACGATAATCAGTCCCGCCAACCATTGCCAGAATACTACCTGTTCTGGAGTCCAGTGTCACCATTCCCCCTTGAGAAAACCGAAAAGCCGAGCCGGCGGTACTGACTGAATTTTGTAGAGATATTTCGGCTTGCTCTTGAATTCTGGGGTCTAGCTGGGTTTCGATAATGTAATTTCCTTCTCTGGCTGCACCTTCACCTAATATGTTTTCTAGTTCCTGAAAAACATAGTCATAAAAATAAGGAGCTATAGTTTTAGCCTGCTGCTCACATACTTTAGGACTAACTTGCACCGTTGATCTTCTCGCTCTGTTAGCTTCCTCTTGGCTGATTTTGCCCATCTCTAACATCCGCTTAATTACACGATTGCGATAATCAGCAGCGTCGAGTTTCCTAGGGCCATCTCCACAAAAATTAAAAGCATTGGGAGCAGGTAAAATTCCTACCAATGTTGCGGCTTCCGCTAGAGACAAGTCTTTAGCTGACTTCTCAAAGTAATACTTACCAGCATCCTCAAAACCAGAGGTATTTGCCCCTAAAAACACCCGATTCAAGTAAGTCAGCAAAATGTCATCTTTGCTGTAAAAGGCTTCTAACTTCAGGGAAACAATGGCCTCCCTAATTTTACGCCCCAAGGAATCTTGTGCGCCGACATAATCACGAAATAAACTCCGGGACACCTGCTGGGTGATGGTGCTAGCTCCTTGCTGCACATCTCCACTGCGGCTATTAATCAACACAGCCCGTAAAATGCCCAAGGGGTCAACCCCAATATGCCAGTTATAGCGGCTATCTTCAGAGGCTACTACCGCCGCAGGTAAATAACGGCCAAAATCTTCTAGACGCTTCATGTCCACGTGAGCCACGTTCCGAGGTTCACGTAATGGGGTGCTACCATCACGAGCGTAAACTACTATAGGAGCGCGGGTAGCTGTTGGTAAAGGTCTAACTTTAAATTTGAACGATTCAACCCCAATTACCAATCCTAACAAGGCACTTACGCCAGCAATCCCATAACCTGTCCAAGTAGCTGCTTTCACGTAGAAAGGTGGCGGATCGACATATTGCAATCGTACTGAAGCTGCTAGTTCTGGTGGGCCTAGGGTGAGAATATCGCCATGACGTAGTTCTAAGGTGTTAACTCGCCGTTTACCGCGATAAATGCCATTGGTGGAGTTTTCATCTTTGATAGTAAAAACTGGGGTACGCTGGGAAGAATCCCGTGATAACGACAAGTGAATTTGGCTGACAACTGGGTTGCGAATGACTATATCAGAGGATTTGGAACTGCGACCCAGTATATAGCGATCGCCTAACAGTGGATAAACCTCCGCTTTATCTGCCCCTGCGTCCTGCACCCAGAGTTCTGGTACTTTGGCATTAGGCTTGAGCGCCAGTTTAGAAAAATCAACCCTAGCTTGAATCGTATGTACTGCTTGAGTCAGTTGACCAAGTAAAGTTTGTGATTTGTGAGGAGGTTGGGGAGAGTTCATCGGCTGTTTACATCACGGTGAAGAGTGAAGAATCGGGCGAATGGCAGTCTCTATAATTGGTTTTACACCATTTTACTCCTAAGCCAAAAAATTAATTGGCTATACGGAATTCTTGCCGATTCAATCTTACATCAATAGACTAGCTATTCAGTAAAATTACTTTGTTGGTTGGGGTACTGGTTAATACAGATACAATTTTCCACTTCTAGTCTACAATGCTGATTTTAGCTAATGTTAATTTGTTGCATAACCAGAAGGAACACTTTTACTTTTGTATTAATTAAAACTTACTATCAATAAATTAATGATTGAATTTTCACTACTTTTACATATCCACATACATTACAACAAAAGCAAACATCTTCATTTAGGAATATTTTCTAAAAATCTATTGTCTGTTTTAATGGTGCGAGTGTTCCATTTCCGTTGAGGTTAAGTTCAGAATTATGGGAAAATCTCTGTCCCTGATTGGTACAGTCCTGACTTTAGCAATCACAGCTAATGTTGCTGTTGCTCAATCCAATAAATCCCCTATCGCTCAATCTAGTAGCTCATCCACCAGTTCATCAACGGAAATTAAATTATCACCAGAAGGATTTGAAATTCTGTGTAAGCGTTTCCCTCTCAATTCCCGTTGTGCAGGTAATCAATCTGTCACACCTAATGCTGATAGTACCCCAGTAGAAACCCAACCTACTGAAGACACAACTCCAGCACCAGAAA
>NZ_JAYGGZ010000020.1:73298-91730 GCF_034931465.1 Anabaena sp. UHCC 0399
CACTCCTGAAAGTACAACTCCAGCACCAGAAAGCATCTCTCCAAACAAACTTCCAGATTCTGGTTTACCCACAATTCCCTCCACTGGTAATTAGTAAGTAGTGCATCTAATTTAAATTAATAGTTACTTAAAAAGAAAAGGACAAGGGTCAAATCCCTTGTCCTTTTCTTTCTTAACAAATTGCTACAACGTAGTTAAGGAAATCTACGACTAGAAGTAGGTGTTTTCCGCAAAGAAGCCATCAATAAGCAAACAATACCTATGCTAATGAATGAATCTGCCACATTAAAGACAGCAAAGTTAATCAATCGAAAATCGAGAAAATCAACTACATAGCCTAAAGCAAACCTATCAATACCATTACCCACAGCACCACCCAAGATAAAACCATATCCCAGCTGATCCCAACGATTTAACACAGGGCCAAACAATGCTATCCCTATTAAGATTAAACTCACTCCCAAAGATAGCCAGCGTAAAAAATCTACCTGTCCGCTAAATATACTAAATGCTGCACCATCGTTTTTGACGTAGGTGAAATGAAATATGCCTTGTAGGAGTGGTAGCGTATTTCTATCGTATGGAATCCCTGTTTTGGAGTCGATGATAGTTTCTAACGGCCAAAACGAAGATGCTTCTACCACCCAGTATTTTGTCAGTTGGTCTAAAATAACTGCTACAAAGGCAACGATCAAGAAAAGGTGATTTTTTAAACGCATGAAAATAGGTAGGGACTTGGGATTCGGGATTGGGGAATAGAGAGTAACAAAATACTAGACTCTAACCTCTAGTAACGTGATGACTAATAAAACATTAAGTGTCGCAACACATATGCTATGACGGTAACGGCACAGACTACACCTAGCTGGCTGGGTATTACAAACCAAGAATATCTGAGAATGGCTTGTGTTAATAGTGGACTGTCTATACCTTGCCCCTGAAAAGCATAACTAATGATTAAATAAATAATTCCGCAAATATGGATAGTTAACAAGCCACAAATACAGCTAAATGTTAGCGTTTCCAGCTTGGGTCTAGCTTGAAAAGCCACAAAGCCACAAATCCATGCGGCAGGAATAAATCCTAGTAGATAGCCAAACTGAGATAGCTTAATGTAGCCAACGCCGCCACCTCCATCAAATACAGGATGCAGAGTTAAACCCATAACTAAGTAAGCAATTTGTGACAACGCACCAGCATTTTGTCCTCCTAGGCAGCCTATTAACAGCACCGCACCAATTTGATAGGTGACGCCTAAAGAAACAGTTTGAATTCCATGCTGACTCCAACTCCAAGGTGAGGTGATACTATAGGCTTCTAAAAAAGTACCACCTATTGTCAAGAGTAAGCCAATCATAGACCATAGTAATTGATTGGAAGCGGCAAACATTGATAATTAGGACAAAGGAAAAACCAACAGCAACCAGTATAGGCATTAATTACGTAACTGAGACTCGTGCTAACACCCTCAATCGGTAGCATATTGTGTGTCGAAGTCTATATCTTTCTGCATTTTGATCTAGATGTTTTCTGATTCTCTTTGCTTCGATATCATGGTAAAATAATTAACCATAGTTCTGGTTTTTATCCGTGCTGATTAGCTGGTTTATCAATAGCTACAAGCTTTACTAAACTATGTTATGTTTTTGAGAATTGTTGTGCAGTGATGCCTAGATCGGGCTACACCTAAACTATCCTCTATTTCTCTGCATTACTACTCCTCATAGGATAAAAATTTTGTGGAATTTAAGTATAAATACATATTTTTAGTTGACATAGGGGTGAAAGCAAAATTGGCGATCGCGTTCCGCCCAGCGTAGCTCTTGGCGCAGCCTCCGTTTCCGACACACTCCGTGTATCCTTTGGGGTGAATCCTACGGATACGCAATGCTAACGCAGGGAACGGAGAGAAGCTAGAGATGGTCTTTGTTCGACCGGGGGTCATCGCAACTTCATCAGCTTTTGCTTGGCAGAGTTATTTTTTCAGTTGACAAATACTTCTTTCACCACAAATTCTTAATAGAATTGACTCATAGACTTTTATGAATGTAGATCATATATGTTGAGCAGGAACAGTTAACAGACACAATCCCTTAATTGGTATAAATTTTATCTGCTTCTTCAGTCCAAAATCTGAGCAACTTAGTCTAAAAAAAATATATTTTTTTGTTTTTATTAACCAAAGCTTAACCTTGAAACCCACCTATAAAGGGTAGTTTAGAGTCGCCCATGTGGAAATTTACCCAAAACTGACAGCTATGCTTTCACGTCTACAGACAAAAAAAATTAACCGTATTCCGGCTATTGTCTCCGTATTAGCACTAACAGCCAGTTTAGCTGCTTGTGGTGGACAGCAAGCCTCAGACAACAATGCAACCAATGATGCTTCCTCTGGGACTGCTAAAGATGCGGCAGCCTCTAGCCCTGCTAAATTGGATCTTGGTGGTAATGTCTCATTAACTGGTGCTGGTGCATCTTTTCCCGCACCCATATATCAAAGTTGGTTTACTGATTTAAATAAAAAGTATCCCAATTTGCAAGTCAACTATCAGTCAGTAGGTAGCGGTGCTGGAGTTGAGCAATTTATCAAAGGTACTGTAGACTTTGGGGCCAGCGATGTGGCAATGAAGGATGACGAAATCCAGAAAGTGCCAGCAGATAAAGGAGTGCTTTTACTACCTATGACAGCTGGTAGTATTGTTCTGGCTTACAACTTACCTGGAAATCCTGAAATCAAGCTACCACGGGCTGTTTATATAGATATTCTCCTAGGTAACATCAAGAACTGGAACGATCCTAAGATTGCCTCTGCTAACCCAGATGTCAAGCTTCCCGATCAGCCAATTACAGTTGTGCATCGTTCTGATGGTAGTGGGACTACAGGGGTATTTACTCAACACCTCAGCACAGTTAGTCCAGAGTGGAAAAGCAAAATAGGTGATGGCAAAACTGTCAACTGGCCAGTGGGACTAGGTGCTAAAGGTAATGAAGGTGTCACCGCCCAAATTCAACAAACTCAAGGTTCAATTGGTTATGTTGAGTATGGCTACGCAAAACTAAATAACCTCAAGTTTGCAGCTTTAGAAAACAAGAGTGGTACATTCGTAGTCCCTACAGAAGCATCCGCGTCTAAAACCCTAGAAGCAGTAACTCTTCCAGAAAACTTACGGGCTTTTATTACAGATCCAGAAGGTGCTGAATCATACCCCCTAGTCACTTATTCTTGGATTATGGTGTATAAAAAATATCCTGATGTCGCGAAAGCGAAAGCCATAGAGGCGATGATTGAGTATGGCTTAACAGAAGGTCAAAAAGTAGCTCCCGAATTAGGTTATGTTCCTTTACCTGCAAATGTAGTTCAGAAAGTGGCTGCTGCTGCTGACCAAATCAGCCCAGATTATAAAATTGCCGTTGGTAGCAACACCAGTGCTAGCAAATAGTCATCAGCATTTCAGAGCCATTAAAAAGCAGAAAACCTGACGTATATAAACTTATTTCAGGTTTTGGTACATTCATCTCCTTGCTTCTCACATTCATTTCTGATTTGTTCTTTACAGTCAGTCGTCATGACTACAAACTCCCAGAATCTGCCGGCAGCAATTAAAAATCGCTCTGAAGTAGAACAGTCTTTAGATCGGGGCTTTATTTGGCTGACTCGTATTTTTGCGCTAGCGATCGCTGGTACTTTATTATGGATTGCTCTGCAAGTCACGATTGCAGCTTGGCCAGCTATCAAAGAATTTGGTGCTGGCTTTTTAGCTAATAGCACTTGGAATCCAGTAAATGACAATTATGGGGTGTTGCCTCAAATTTATGGTACTTTAGTAAGTTCTTTTCTGGGTTTATTGCTAGCAATACCTATTGGTGTTGGTACTGCTGTTTTATTAAGTGAAGATTTTCTCCCAGGTAAAGTAAAAACTGTCCTAGTATTTTTAGTAGAACTGCTGGCAGCTATTCCCAGCGTGGTCTACGGTGTTTGGGGCATTTTCGTCTTAGTGCCGATTTTAACTAACTTGGGCAAATGGCTCTACAGCAATTTAGGTTGGCTGCCGATTTTTAGCACCCCTCCTACTGGGCCGGGAATGTTACCGGCAGGGGTGATTCTCGCAATTATGACTTTGCCAATTATCACCGCCATCTCTCGTGATGCCTTAATTTCTGTACCCCCTAGTTTGCGTCAAGCATCTTTGGGATTGGGCGCAACACGCTGGGAAACGATTATGCAAATTCTCATCCCTTCTGCGTTTTCTGGCATTGTCAGTGCCGTCATGTTGGCACTAGGCCGCGCAATGGGAGAAACAATGGCTGTCACCATGTTGATTGGCAATTCTAATAATGTCAACATCTCACTTTTAGCACCAGCCAACACTATTTCATCGCTGCTAGCCAATCAGTTTTCAGAAGCTAGTGGTTTGCAAGTGTCAGCCTTAATGTATGCTGCTTTAGTTTTGTTTGTTTTAACATTTTTAGTCAACATTTTGGCTGAATTTGTGGTGATTCGAGTCAAGCGAATATAGCTTAATGGTAAGTTAAATTATGACCGCTCATTTTCCAGAAAGGAGCTTAAATCGCGCCTCCACATCTCCCCGGACAATGTTTAATACCGCAATGACGGTAGTGGCATTTATTTGTGGAGCATTGGCACTTTTGCCTTTGTTAGCAGTACTTTCTTATGTCGTAATTCAAGGTTTTAGCAGCTTAAGTATAAGTGTATTTACTGAACTACCGCCAGCACCTCTGAGGGGTGGAGGAGGTTTTGGTAATGCAATCTTAGGAACACTATTAATGGTAGGTATTGGGGGATTAATTAGTATTCCCGTTGGTGTAATTGCGGCAATTTATTTAACAGAATTTAGCTCCGCTAATACCGCTAGATGGATACGTTTTGCTACTAACATTCTCAGTGGTGTTCCTTCCATCATTGCTGGCGTATTTGCCTACGGTATTGTGGTTTTAGGCTTAGTAAAACTCAATCTCGGCTCATATTCGGCAATTGGTGGGGGATTTGCACTCTCAATATTGATGCTGCCAATTATTGTGAGAACCGCCGACGAAGCCTTACAGTTAGTATCGCAAGACTTACGACAAGCGTCAGTAGGGTTAGGGGCTACTAATTTTCAGACAGTAACACAAGTTGTATTACCTGCTGCCTTACCAGCCATTGTGACTGGAACTACATTGGCGATCGCACGGGCATCTGGAGAAACTGCGCCTTTATTATTTACCGCCTTATTCTCGCCATTTTGGCCTGATAGCCTCTTCAAACCTACAGCTTCCTTGGCTGTTTTGGTTTACAACTTTGCGATTTCTCCCTTCAAAAACTGGCAATCCTTAGCCTGGGCAGCATCTTTAATTTTAGTGTTGATGGTGTTGCTTACAAGTATTCTCGCTCGCTGGGCAACTCGCCAGAAAGCTTAGAGAAGATTTTTCCCTAGCTTTGGACATATTGCTTTGCTTTCCCTAAAACGTACACAAAAACATTTATGGCTACTAACGTTAGTACAGTGAATAGTACAGAAACCGTTTTAAAAACGGAAAACCTGAATGTCTACTATGGCAAATTTCTGGCTTTGCAGAATATTTGGCTAGACATCCCCAAAAATCAAGTTACAGCTTTTATTGGGCCTTCTGGTTGTGGTAAAAGTACCTTACTGCGATGCTACAACCGTCTTAATGACCTGATTGAATCATTTCGGGCAGAAGGTAAAATATTTTACTACGAGAAAAACCTCTATGCGCCCGATATCGACCCTGTAGAAGTACGCCGCCGGATTGGAATGGTATTTCAAAGACCTAACCCATTCCCCAAATCGATTTATGACAATATTGCTTTTGGCGCGAAAATCAATGGCTACAAAGGTAATATGGATGAGTTAGTAGAGAGAAGCTTGCGTCAGGCGGCATTATGGGACGAAGTAAAAGATAAACTGCGTCAAAGTGGCTCATCTTTATCTGGTGGACAACAACAAAGATTGTGTATTGCACGAGCGATCGCAGTACAACCAGAAATTATCCTCATGGATGAACCTTGTTCAGCTTTAGACCCCATCTCTACCTTGCGGGTTGAAGAACTAATACATGAATTGAAAGAGCAATATACCATTGTGATTGTGACTCACAATATGCAACAAGCCGCACGGGTTTCCGACAAGACAGCATTTTTCAATGTCAGTTCTATAGATAAGGGAGGTCGCGTCGGCTACTTAGTAGAATATGATGCAACAGAAGTGATTTTCAACAACCCCAAACAAGAAGACACCAGAGATTACGTTAGTGGCAGATTTGGTTAAGTATCGTCAATAATATTGCAAAAGATGGGGGGATGCTGCTTTGCATCCCATATTTTTTTGGCATTGGTCATTGAATTTACCCCCTACACTTGTTTAGAGGGTTAACCAGCTAAAAACTTCCTCAACAGTTAGGGAGAGGTCGATATTGCTGAGAACGGGTAGTGGATCTGTAGCTGTGAGCATTTCCACCCGTTGATTTGGGAAAATGGTTAAAATACTAGCGTCCTCTGGAAAAATTAACCATCCTAGTTCTGTGCCATTTTGGGAACAGTGCAGCAGTTTACGCAGAACTTTGGCTTGGGTTTGATCTGGGGATAGGATTTCTATTGCCCAGTCGGGATAAGTTTCAAATCGGTTAGTAATTCGGCCTGATGGTTCACGGGGAATGCGTTCCCAGCGAAATACGGCAATGTCAGGAACGATCGCCGCACCACCAAAAATACAACGTAGTTCGGGGAACGCAAGGGCAGTTTTTTGAGGTTTGGCTATTTGATTAATTGCTTGGCAGAGTTCTACTTGTAATAGGCTATGTTCTCCTTGGGGCATAGGTTTTTGAGTAATTTTTCCGTTGATATATTCAGAGGCGGGTTTGGTTTCTGGGAGTTGCAAGAATGCTTCTAAGGTGATGGAATTGACTAGTGTAGTCATTTTTCTCTTGGCCAAATTCTCTTACTTCAATATTAATGGCGGCTATTTTAGATACCGAAAAAGGCTGGCATGGCAAGCTTAACTTAGTTTATAGCGATCGCCTGGGTAAAACTGAGTTAATTTACAACCACCAGCAAGCACCGCTAAAGGTGCAACGTCCCTTTTACCCAGAAGGGGAAAAAGTCTGTCATAGCGTCATTTTACATACGGCTGGGGGAGTCGTGGGAGGCGATCGCTTATCTACTAATATTCACCTGCAACCAAATACCCAAGCCTTAATCACCACCGCCGCCGCCGGGAAGATATATCGCAGCAATGGGTTACAGGCTAAACAAACTATAGATATACAAGTAGATGCGGGTGCTTGTTTAGAATGGCTACCGCAAGAAACAATTTTATTTAACGGGGCAATTTATCGCCAAGATTTACGGGTAGAATTAGCAACCGGAGCTAGTTTCTTAGGCTGGGAAATTACTCGATTTGGTCGCAGTGCTAGAGGAGAGAAATTTTTGCAAGGCGAATGGCGATCGCATACCGAAATTTGGCAGCAAGGCGTTCCCTTATGGATTGATCGCCAATACCTACCGGGTAGCGAAGAAGTTTTCCACAGTCCCCACGGCTTATCAGGACAGCCAATAACAGGTAGCTTCATTTACTTAGGTAGTACAGTTTCAACACAAACCATTGACAAAGCACGTTCCGTATTTACTCATGACTCAGCACCGGCTAAACGCCGCGCTACCGCTAATATAACTCAGCACTCTCTCATAGGTGTTACCCGCCTAGAAAATGGATGTTTGTGTCGATATCGTGGTGCTTCCACGTCTGAGGTGAGAAGATGGTTTACGGCTGTGTGGCAAATGCTACGAGTTGATTCTGGCGATCGCAGTAGCTGCATACCAAGAGTATGGCAATTGTAATTATAATTTTTGATTAGTCAGCCTAGAATTAAAGTCTTGATATCAACAGTTGCAATAAGTTACTCTATTCGGAGAATGTATACTTTTTTTGTTTGCTATAACAATGCAACTTACGCCACAAGAAAAAGATAAACTATTAATTTTTACTGCCGCCTTAGTAGCAGAAAGACGTAAAAACAGAGGCTTAAAACTAAATTATCCTGAAGCCGTGGCTTATATTTCGGCTGCGATTTTAGAAGGTGCGCGAGATGGAAATACTGTAGCAGAATTGATGAGTTATGGCACAACTTTATTAACAAAAAATGATGTGATGGAAGGTGTGCCAGAAATGGTGTATGAAGTTCAGGTAGAAGCAACATTTCCTGATGGCACAAAATTAGTTACAGTGCATAATCCTATTCGTTAACTACACTAAAATTAATCAAAATGCACTATCCAAACTTAGTTGCTATAGCCGCGAATTCCAGTCGTTCGGACGGAGAAAATTCTCAAATAAGTCGAGGTTTTGTTGATAAAATTAAAGAATAAACTTAAATTTATGCTGTGTTTATGGTGACCCAACTCAGCGCAACCAACCCCCAAGCTCAACTGGTAATAACTTGGGAAGCCTTACCCAAAGATTTTCAACTAGAGGATGAACCAGTGGAGAATACAGGTCAGCCAATATTGGCTGGTGCTTTGCGTGAAAGCTTAGAAATCAGTGGCTTCATCCAACCAAAAATGTTGATAGCTTCAAATTTTGGACTGTGTGCAACTGTCAACGGACAATTTATTATTAAAGCACCAGACTGGGTATATGTTCCCCAGGTAAATGAAATTATCAGTAATCGCAAAAGTTATACCCCAATTTTAGAAGGTGAAATTCCGTTAATTGTGATGGAATTTCTCTCTGATAATGATGGAGGAGAATATTCAGTTAAACGCACTTATCCGCCAGGAAGATGGTTTTTTTATGAACAAATATTGCAAGTTCCCATCTATATAATTTTTGACCCAGATGGGGGATTATTGGAATACCACCAACTCGAACGTGACCGGTATGAATTAAAGCTACCCGATGAGAATGGTCGTCATTGGGTGGATGCAATGGGTTTATATTTAGGAACATGGCAAGGAACAAAAGAAGCTCATACTGGTTATTGGTTACGCTGGTGGGATAAAGATGGCCGTTTGTTACCTTGGGCTGTGGAAAAGATTGAACAGGAACAGCAGCAAAAAGAACGACTAATGGCTTATTTGCGATCGCAAGGTATTGACCCAAATAATTTACCTCCGTTTGATGAGAAAATATAACTAATTCAGATACCAGAGTTCGATCAACCTCTCCCTCCGCACGGTTCTGCACCGATGCGAAATGCGATCGCTATTTTAACTAGCACAAACTGGGTGTGTGAGAGCTAGATTTTGGGATGTTGAGTTGGGAACTTCTGCGGTCAACACTAAATTACCATGAGTATCAAATACTAAAGCTTGGGCTTCAACAATAGGAGTCTCAGGGGAATTAGCAATTTTTGAGGAATTAGTGCCATTTTTGGCGACATTACTGATATTATTCACATCAATCCAATTAGCGATCGCGGATTCACTTTGGAGTGTTCCATAGGGATTTATTGGTATCCCGCCCTTACCTGTAACCAAAAATTCATTTGGCTGTTTGGCTATAGCCTCATTAGCGCGGCATTTTTGGGCGATTTGATTCGACACATCAGTCAGATTTGATGGTAGTTCCGTTAAGCCTCGACTGGGGTCTACTTCTGGACTGGTGATTTCCACCGTTCCGCTTAACTCTGGAGTTGCACCAGTCGCCGTAATATCACTTTCTGGAGTCAAAGAGTTGCGAAATTCTGTACCAGCAATACCTTGAGCCGTAACTGTGACACGACCACCGCGAAAATCAGCCGAATTAGCACTAATATCACTATTCTCAAAGGCAGCTAACAACTTGGTATCAATATCAACATTGCCCCCAATCACGTTACTACCAATGGCGTTGGTAGTGATGCTACTGTTACCACGTAACAAAATTAAATCGTGAGAACGTAAGGTAATATTAGCTTGTGACTGGTTGGAGTTGTTACTAACACCACGAGTATCAGCACTGATAAAAGCTTGATTATCTAAATTAATAGAACGAGCATTGACAAACAAGTTACCCGCACTACCTCGTCCCCTATTCCGCACTGCTATTCCTGCACCCTGGGATACTTGCAATAAATTGGTGTTAATTGTCAAGTTACCCGCATCGCCTGTAGAGTTTAGAGTTGCAGTTGCAAATAAACCACTAGGAAATGCCCCATTCACAGCAGCCCCAATTAATTGCAATTTCTCTTTCACATTAATTGTTAAATTCCCAGCTTGTCCTTGACCGCTAGTGCTAGCAGCAACTTGCGCCCCATTTCGCACCTGCAAACTAGGAGTATCAACTCTCAAGTAGCCAGCATCCCCAATTGAACCTGCGGCTGCAACAGCAAATAAACCACTGGGGAATAAATCACCATTCCCAGAAGTGCCAATTAGTTCTATCCCTTCAGTTGCTAGGACAGTCAAATTTCCCCCCTTACCTGAAGCAAAGGTGCTAGCACTGACTTGCGCCCCATCCCGGACTAGCAAAGTAGAGGTGTTAACTATTAGTTCTCCTGCATCGCCTCTGCTACCAAAATTAGCTTGAGTAAACAAACCACTGGCAACATTTTGACGCGATACACCAATGAGTTTTATTCCTTCAGTCGCCTGCACATTTAAATTTCCCCCCTGACCTATTCCAAAGGTACTTGCACTAACCTGCGCCCCATTTTGTACTAGTAAATTACCAGTCAAAATTGTCAAAGTACCGGCTTCTCCCGTCGCTTTAGGATTGACTCTTGTAAATAAGCCGCTAGGAATTCCACTAGCAGAAGCACCCAAAAGTTGCACCTGTTCAGTAGCTTTAACAGTTAAATCGCCACCCCGTCCTTTATCAAAAGTGTTAGCACTAATTTGTCCACCATCTCGTGTTAACAATTCACGGGTATTGATATTAATATCCCCTGCATCTCCTCCTGCGGTAGCGTTAGTAAACAAACCACTAGGGAGAGTATCTTGGATTCTCAAGCCTTGAACAGATGACAAAAATATTAGTGAAGTATCAAGTATTGGCTCATCTATTAAGAAATTATTCTGTGCATCAGTAGGAATTTTACCAGTCCGAGAAGTGCCAACAAGCTCTATTTTATCTGTGGCATTAACAATCAAATTACCAATTTTCTCGGAGCTAGAATTTACTGCCATTACCTGTGCGCCGTCTTCAATTAACAAAAATTTCGTGTTAATTGTTAGTGAACTGCTATCTTTTCCTTCAAAAGTCCTAGTAAATAAACCGCTAGGATGGATCTCATTTAATGAACTACCTGATAAGGTCACAGATTCGGAAGCATTGACAGTTAAATTACCTCTTTTGACTGTTTCTACATTGTTCAAAATATTCATTAAAGTAGGAACAGCACTACCAGAAGAATTAGTCAGGATTTGCGCCCCATTCTGCACAGATAGATTTCGAGTATTAATTGTCAGGTTGCCGGCCGAATTTGTTATGTCTTCTGAAGCATTAGCAAATATCCGGCTAGTACGCTGGGAGGTAGAATCTAGGTTACTTGTCACTTGCATCGTATCTGATGCGTTGATGATCAGATTGCCTTTATCTACTCCTATATAAGCACCATCTCTAACTAATAAATTTTGCGTATTGATGGTGAGATTGCCGGGAAATCTGCCTAAGCCAGCAGAAAAAATAGAACTGTTATTTAATACTTCAATAGTCTCTGTAGCATTGAAGGTGAGGTCATTATCTGCGCTTAAAAATCCATTATTAATGGTAATATTTCTACCTGTAATATTGATGTCTATCAAGTTTTCAATATTAGTATTTGAAGATATTTGAATATTGCCAAAATTTGGGGTAGCATCAAAGTCTAAGATAAAGCCTAATTCTGTAGATTTTACACCCACCAAACCGGCTGTCGCCACACTGCCGATTTCTACTCTGCCGCCAGATTTTAGGGGACTAATATTTGCATTTTCGACAAAAACATCGCCACCAAGCAAAGCTAAAGTTTGACTGGCTTCTACTTGCAGTAAAGTAGGATTCAAGCCAGATTCTCCTTGCACATAAATACTGCCGGGATTGACTCCAAACCCCAAGCTAATAGGGGTATTTAAAATTTCTTGTTGATCTGAAAATTTTCCTATATTTGCACCAATTTGCAAGCCAATCGGAGTCTTAACAGTGAGTAAAGGTGTACTTTCTTCTGGATTAGCACTAAACCTTTCACCATCGGCAAAATTGATACTGTTGGCGGTAGTTGCAAAAAAAGAACCACCAATCTTTAACTGCGCATTAGCTCCAAAAATGATGCCGTTGGGGTTGATAATAAATAAATTGGCTCTATTATTGGCTTGGATGATGCCATTAATATTCGATATTTCTCCACCTGTGACACGGCTGAAGATATTTTGAATGTGCGGCTGATGATCAAAATAAGCTGTGTTATTTGTAGGTAGAGAAAAATGGGAAAAGCTGTGGAAGAGATTTTTACCTACTTCAGTTCCACCTTCAATCAAAAAAGTATTACGAGAGAACGTAACCGTGGAATTATTTGGTAACGTTTTGTCTTCAATAATTTCTGCCTGAGCGCGATCGCTTGTGTCCAGAATTACACTCATGCCTAAGCATACAGTAATTACTACTGTGAGGCAATGATGACACTGTTTTGCTTGTTTTAGTAAGTGGTGAATCAACACCTAGTTAACTCTATTAGTTTAATATGTCAGCTACTTAGTAATAATTACACGTTTTCCCTCTGCAAAGGAACTACTAACAGCCACTATTGCTAATTTAAGGGTATTAAAAGTGGCTTTGTGTATCAAATATTACTTTAGATTGGGTTTAGATTAAGAGATGTAATAACACGTGATTATTTGCTAGATAATGGCTGTATTTGGTAATAGGTAATGGGTAAGAGAAAAGACCAATTACCTATTGCCAACCCTGACAGATGAATTAATCTTTGATTTGTAAGCCAGCTTTTACGGGGTCAAAATTTGGGGGAAAATTAGTGGTGCGATCGCAATCGGCCTTTTGTAAAATTGCCCCTTGGAGGTTGGCTTGGCGGAGATTGGCCGACATCAACATTGCACCTCTGAGATCCGCATCTTGTAAATCAGCTTGACTTAAATCAGCAAAGCTTAAATCAGTACCTCTAAGATTCGCGCCTTTGAGATTCGCTGCATTCAAATCAGCGTAACTCAGGTCTGATCCTTTCAAGTCAACGCCTTGTAAATTGGCATTACCTAGTTCAGCCCGGCTAAAATCTCGCTCACCCGTGATGTACATCTCCATCAGAGTGGCTACCGTACTAATTGGCTGTTGGTAATTAATTTCAGACATAAAACAGCCTCACATCAAATTTTTTATCAGTGTATGGTTTATGTTGAGCTAGAAAACGCAATATTATTTCATGGTCTATAGGATTGTTTTTTCGGTGCAACTTAATCCTTTACCAATACGCCATTCAGGAAGATATCCGCCAAACCTTCTGCCATTTGTTGCATTTGTTGGGGGGAAGCATCCGGTTGCATCAGGGTGTTGTTGGAAAAACCTGCAACCGCAAACATTCCTAAGAAGACTTTCGCCACTAGATTGGCATCCATTTGGCGATAAACGCCTTTATCCATTGCGGTTTGGAAGAAGGCTTCAGCAACATCAGTCATTTTATTGATCACTTCTATTTGAATGCGATCGCGTAAATCTGGATGAAACTGCACTTCCATAAAGCAAACGCGCATCAAATCTGCATTTTTTTGTAAATTCCACATCCGGCGGCGCATCACCTGTGCTACAGCTTTATAGCTGCCCATTTCACTTAATTCTGTAAGTAAATCCGTGAGAATCTCTACCCAGCCAGCCGTTGCAACTTCCACCAAAATAGCTTTTTTATGAGAAAAATGCCGAAATAACGTTCCTTCAGCCACACCTGCTGCTTGTGCTAAGTCACGCGTAGTAGTACCATCAAATCCCTGAGCAGCAAATAATTTGAGTGCTGCCTGTAAAATTCGGGAGCGTGTCTGTGCTTCTGAGGGTGGGGGAGAATTAAAAACTCGCATAATAGTTAATGTAAAATCTCCGGAACATGGTTTGTAGCATTATTGTCTAACGTCAGGTACAAAAAGCACAGAAAGCTTAATACAAGATTAACGCTCCTATTGCTAATTTACCTATCACCTAAGTAGTGAAAATTTATTTTACTCCTCGCTTATGAATCATTTCAGTTGCTCACACGTCCCAGCTACGAAGGGTCAATCATACATTCCCGCTTTTTGGAGCAGGGATTTAACCCGCCGACTTTTAACAACGTTACTGGTACTGATAGTTGCTTGGTGGGGGCTAGTACCACAGGCAGCTTTAGCACAAACCCAAACTGTCACTCCTCCCGAAACATCACTACAACTGAGTAAAACCCCAACGGCTAAAAGTTCGATTCAACCCTATTTAGATCGGGTAATCAAGCAGCTGACGGAGTTCCGCTTGAGTAACGGGATGAAGTTCATTGTTTTAGAACGCCATCAAGCACCAGTGGTTTCCTTTCTCACCTACGCAGATGTAGGAGGTGTGGATGAGCCAGATGGCAAAACTGGTGTAGCCCACTTTCTAGAGCATTTGGCATTTAAAGGGACTACCCGCATTGGAACACAAGATTACCAAGCCGAAAAACCTCTATTAGAGCGTTTAGAGCAGTTGGATAATCAAATTAGAGCCGCCAAAACTAATGGTAAACAAGATGAAGTTGCTAGATTACAGGGGAATTTTAAGCAATTAGAATCACAAGCAGCTAAGTTAGTCAAGCAAAATGAATTAGGGCAAATCGTCGAGCAAGCAGGCGGTGTAGGTTTAAATGCTACTACTTCAGCCGAAGCGACTCGCTATTTTTACAGCTTTCCATCTAATAAGTTAGAACTGTGGATGTCACTGGAATCAGATCGATTTCTTGAGCCTGTGATTCGGCGGGAGTTTTATAAAGAAAAAGATGTAATTTTAGAAGAGCGGCGGATGCGGGTGGACAATTCACCTATCGGCATGATGGTGGAAAAGTTTATTGATAAAGCTTTCAACGTCCATCCTTACAGACGGCCAGTGATTGGTTATGACGAAGATATTCGTAACCTCACACCAAAAGATGTCCAGAGTTTTTTTGACACTTATTATGTCCCTAGCAATATCACAATTGCTGTTGTGGGAGATGTGAACCCAGCCGAGGTCAAAAAACTAGCACAGACTTATTTTGGACGCTATAAGTCTAAACCCAAAGCACAATCAACCATTCCCGTAGAGCCAAAGCAAACCCAAACACGGGAAGTTACTCTAGAGTTACCTTCCCAACCTTGGTATTTAGAAGGCTATCACCGTCCGGCTACTACCCATCCAGATAATGCAGTTTATGAACTCATTGCTAGCTTATTAAGTAATGGACGGACATCACGGTTGTATAAGTCATTGGTAGAACAAAAACGCGTAGCCTTAAATGCTCAAGGTTTTAGCGGCTTTCCTGGTGATAAGTACCCCAACCTGATGCTATTCTATGCTCTCACAGCTCCTGGTCACAACGTTGATGAAGTGGCGACGGCTTTACGCCAAGAAATTGACAAATTGCAAACCCAACCTGTAGCCGTTGCAGAATTGGAACGGGTGAAAACTCAAGCACGGGCGGGTTTGCTCCGCAGCCTCAACTCGAACATGGGCATGGCACAGCAACTTTTGGAATATGAGATCAAGACCGGCTCTTGGCGGAATCTATTTAAGCAGTTAGAGGACATTGTGGCGGTGACTCCTGCTGATATTCAGCGAGTAGCTAAGGACACATTTACGCCAGAAAATCGCACAATTGGCAAGCTGTTATCAAAGCCAGCTTAGACAATTCAAAATACCCTATGGGTAGGCGGTTTACGCCTGTGTAGCAAACCAAGCTACAAAATTTAAAAGTATAAGGTGAGGGTTTAAAAGCGGATGTCCAGGAAAATTCAAAATGGTAAGCGACTGATTTATGCGTTGTTAGTTGCTTGTGCTTTTTTACTGGTGACTTTTAACTTTTCTCCAGTGGCGACAGCAGCAGCCAAGCACTACACAGAGTTAGAGTTTGCACCAATACCAGAAATTAAGTTACCCAAGTATGAGCGGTTTGTGCTGCGAAATGGCTTAGTTGTATATCTTATGGAGGATAGGGAACTACCCTTAGTAAGTGGTACGGCGTTGGTACGGACTGGTAGCCGTTGGGAAGGAGGAGATAAAGTCGGACTGGCTGGTTTTACGGGTAATGTAATGCGGACTGGCGGAACTAAAAAGCATTCCCCAGATGAGTTAAATGAAATGTTGGAACAACGGGCGGCGGCGGTAGAAACTAGTATTAGTGAAGCTGCTGGTAGTGCCAGTTTTGAAACACTCAGTGACGATGTAGAAACGGTATTTGGGCTATTTGCTGAGGTGCTAAGAGAGCCAGTATTTGCTCAAGAAAAGCTAGATTTAGCCAAGACACAAGCTAAGGGTGGTATTGCTAGGCGTAATGATAATCCTAGCGATATCGCCAGCCGGGAATTTCGCAAATTAATCTATGGGAAAGAAAGCCCCTATGCCCGAATTACAGAGTATGCAACTATAGATCGGATTACCCGTGAGGATTTGGTGCAGTTTCATCGGGATTATTTCCACCCCAATAATATGATTTTGGGAATTGTGGGGGATTTTGACAGCCAAAAAATGCGATCGCTCATTCAAGCTAAACTGGGTGATTGGCAACGTAACCCCAAAATAAGTAAACTGCCCTTACCAGAGGTATCAGCAGCTAACACAGGCGGAGTATTTTTTGTCAATCAGCCGCAGTTGACGCAAAGCAATGTTTTAGTTGGGCATTTGGGCGGTAGCTTTGATAGTCCTGACTATGCACCCTTGGATGTCATGAATGGGGTGTTAAATGGTTTTGGCGGTAGGCTATTTAATGAAGTGCGATCGCGTCAAGGTCTAGCATACTCTGTATACGGCTTATGGAGTCCCCGCTTTGACTACCCTGGAATGTTCATTGCTGGGGGGCAAACTCGCTCTGATGCTACTGTACAGTTTATTAAAGCTTTGCAAGGGGAAATTAAGCGTATACAAGCTCAACCAGTGACAGCAGAAGAACTAGGTCGTGCTAAAGAGTCTACCTTAAATTCTTTTGTATTCAACTTCCAAGACCCTGCTCAAACCCTATCCCGGTTAATGCGCTACGAATATTACGGCTATCCGGCTGATTTTCTGTTCCGCTATCAAAAAGCTGTATCTGCAACCACAGCCACAGATGTGCAACTGGTAGCGAAACAATACCTCAAGCCAGAAAATTTAGTAACTCTAGTAGTGGGTAATCAAACCGCTATTCAACCGCCATTAAAACAACTAGCGGCACAGGTAACACCCATAGATGTGACCATTCCTGTTTCACAACCACAGACTCAGAATTAATATTCTTCTAAGCACGACTACTAAGTCAATAAGAACCCCGATTTCTTCGAGAAATCGGGGTTCTTATCTTGCTCAAGACAAATAAATTTCACTATTATAAAAAATATGCTTTTATAGACAAAAATTCTGGAATTGTGTCTGAAATCCTCACGAAAAAAGATTGACTTTCTTGAATAGAAAATCAAAATATAAGGGGGCGATTCTAATTTTTTAAATTAGTTACGTCCTGGTACTGTAACAATCGATATGACCGTATTTCAGGAGACAAGCCAATGGTAAAAATCACAATTTCTGACCTTTCTCCCAATGATGAAGGCAAATTCATTAATGAACTCACTGCTTGGGAAATGAAGACTATATATGCTGGTTTGGAAAGAAGATATGGAGGAAGAAGAAGAACTTCAAATACTCCCACTCCAGAAGAGCCAACCACAGAATCAATACCTGATACAAATGCAATTCTTGGCCAGTGGATGGATAATCTAGACTTACAAATTAAAGATTTGCGAGGACAGCTTGGTATCCCATAGTAATTGTTTGCTAATCACAACTTAATACTCATGATTATCGTGTGTTTTATCTCAATTAGGATGAGACACACGATTTTTCATGGAAAGAAATATCCCAAATATTTTAAGGTGATTATAGGCCTTCCTCAATCCTTACTAAAAGCTGAAACCCCTGGGTTATTAAAAAATACAAGGGTTCTAAATTCTTATGAATATTGCTAATCAAAGATGCTTGATACATCTATTTATCGGTTGTTTGAAGTACACCTTTATAGGAGAAAGAGACTAGGTTAATATACCTCATCTAGATTAAAAGTTCTGTGTTACTAATGTAAGGTTTATCCGACTACATATCAATATGGGATTAATTAGATAACAGAATCAAAAAAAGACATATATAACTAATTTATGTCTAGCAAATCAAGTTTAAAAGCTTGATTTTCATAAAGGAAGTAAATAAAAATTGAATCAACGGACAAGCGATGTAAAGCTTGAACGTCTGCAAAATCTACTAAAAACAAAAATTTTTAGGAGTCTATCATGGC